>CAKTKM010000018.1 GCA_934569425.1 uncultured Oscillospiraceae bacterium | reverse complement strand
CCCATGATCAGGGCGTAGTCGCCATGATCGGTGTGTTCATTGATACCTTCGTGGTGCTGACCCTCAACGCGCTGGTCATTATCTCCACCCTGTATACCGCCGACGGCCCTCTGGCCGAGTGCGGCGCCGCCGCGGCCAGTACGGTGCTGACCAAGGCCAATCTGGCACAGACCGCTTTCGGCACGGTGTTTGGTGAGAAGCTCGGCGCCATGTTCGTGGCAGTATGCCTGTTTTTCTTCGCGTTTTCCACTGTTCTCAGCTGGAACCTGTTCGGCAAGATCAATGCCAATTACCTGTTCGGCAGAAAGAATTCGCGGCTCTGCACCGTGATCTACAGTGTGATCGCGCTGGTGTTTGTGTTTATCGGCACGCTGGCCAGCAACGATCTGGTGTGGGAGCTGACGGATATGTTCAACAACCTGATGGTTCTGCCCAATGCCATTGCGCTGTTTGCTTTGACCGGCATGGTGGTCGTCATGTGCAAAGAGGGAACACTGGCCAAGAAGTGAGGATTCGTTTTTAGAAACGACCTGTCTGTGCAAAAATACCCGATCGCGTAAGCGAATCGGGTATTTTTTGCACAATATGGGAAGAAAAAACGATATAGCACTTGAAATATAAAAAGTTGTTTTGTATAATAGAAAAATAAGCGAGACGATAAAAAGACTTTTTTGATTTGTTGAAGTGAAAAAAGTGATCTCAGGGAGAGGAGAGACAATATGAAAAAAGTGGTAAGCTTTGTTCTGGTGCTGCTGATGGCGCTGACGCTGCTGCCGACAACGGTGTGGGCAGGCGGCTATGAAAACTACGCGGCATATGATGTATCCGTGTGGGAGGACAGCGCGGATCCGATCAATTGCAGCGAAAGCAATTCCGGCAAAGGGTGGGCCTATGACAAGGAAGCCGCGATACTGACGTTGAATGGCTTCGCGGGAAAATACATTACGATCGGAAAACCCATGACCATTTTGCTAAAGGCGGGCAGCGTCAATGATATTGCGTATGGTCTGTATTTTGGTACGGAATACAAAAAAGTGACGATTGCCGGCGCCGGCAAGCTGAAGGTGGGCAACGCTATAGAATCTTCTTATACAGATATAATTATCAGCGCAGAGGTAGAGATCGAAAAGAGAGAGCTTCCCTCGTTTCAGGCGAATATCGCGATAGCAGATGAGTCTGGAGAAATCTTTACTACTCGCGCGGTGGAACTTGCCGGAGACGGTGCTTATACCGGATATACCGGACTCATTCTGCCATTTGGAGATACCCTTACGATGCAAGGCGGCAGTTTGACGGTCACTGGTACGGAATATGGCCTGAAAGCGCGTGCGGGGAATAAATCGTATAATCAGCACAATATATCCGGCGGAACAGTAAGAATTGTAGATACAACGGTTTCGGCTGTCTGTATTGATGTCGATGAATGGGATTTCGAGGCAGATCAGCTATCCACGGATCCTTCTGTGGTGGTGAAAGGTGCCAAAGCTGTGGATCGGAATGATTGTGCTTTGATATGGAAGGCGGTACAGGATCAATATGGCAGGAGTGATGTGCAGCTCTATTCCGCGGAGGGCGCGGTTGCTAAGAGCGCTACCATCGCCGGTACCGCATCCGCCGGAGAAAAGACGGTTGTGGGCTTTGCGGTGCTGAGTGAGCAGCCATTTGTTTTGATCGAGGGACTTGACGCTTTTCTGACATACGAATGGGATTTTGAGAAAGAGCAAGAAGATACCAGCAAGCCTTTTATGTGGTATAATCTTTATGCTTTATCAAAGACACTTGTTATCAGGGCAGTCTATTCGGACGGTACGGTGAAAGTGGGTACCATGCATGAGATAGATGAAATGACAGAGTCGGGAGATTGGCATATAAGCGCAGACGGTGGCAATTCCTATGAGAACCAGTGGATGCCGGGGCATACCTATACCGCGCGGGTAATGTGTTCCAACAAATCGGGACAATGGAGTTCGAACGAGCCCTCTGTACCTATCCAAATCAAGATCATACCGAAGAAGGTAGGCGACATAGATGGCGATGGAGAGACGACGGTACTTGAAGTTCAGGCGATTTATGAATGGCTTACCACGCAGGGCAGCCTGACGGAAAGTCAGCGGAGCATGCTGGACATGAATGGAGACCGAGTGCTTGACGTTTTTGATCTGCAATACTGCTATGAGGTTGCGGCAAAGATAAAATCAGTACCGGCCGCCTGAAAACGGCGCTATGTTTGGAGTAACAGTATCTTACATTTCCGGCCGAATGTTCTTTCCATAGACGGTGTTACCCAAACTTTGCACACATAAAGCAGGAAACCAACCATCCGGAAAATGGTTGGTTTTCTGCATAAACGGAGCCTTTCATTGACAAATATTCCACGCTGCGTTATAAATAGAATAAGAACGCATATGCAAGGAGGAACACAATGTACGAATTGAACCATATCACCGGCGGAAGCTATTACATTCAAAGTCCCTCCAAGATGGGGCTTGTCAGACTGAACGATACCGACGTCTGTCTCATTGACAGCGGAAACGACAAGGACGCGGGACGCAAGGTGCGGCAGCTGCTGGACGCAAACGGCTGGCGGCTGACCGCTATTTATAACACGCACTCCAATGCCGACCACATTGGCGGAAACCGGTACTTGCAGGGACAGACAAAATGTAAGATCTATGCGCAGGGCATTGAGCGGGATATTACCCGCCACCCGGTGCTGGAGCCGGCCTTCCTCTATGGAGGGTATCCTCCGAAGGATCTGCGCCACAAGTTCCTGATGGCACAGGACAGTGATGCGGAGGAGCTGACAGGCGACGTGCTGCCGCAGGGGTTCCAGCTGCTGCAATTGCCGGGGCATTTCTTCGACATGGTGGGCTTTCGCACGCCGGACGATGTGGTGTATCTGGCGGATTGCCTGTCCAGTCGCGAGACGCTGGACAAGTACCGGATCGGCTTCCTTTACGATGTGGCGGCCTATCTGGATACGCTGGAGCGGGTGAAGGACATGCAGGCTGCCGCCTTTGTTCCCGCCCATGCGGAGGTGACGGAGGACATCGCACCTCTTGCCCGGTATAACATCGACGCAGTACATCAGATCGCCGACCATATCGTAGACAGCTGCGGCGAGCCGATAGGCTTTGAGGAGCTGTTGAAAAGACTTTTTGACGACTACGGTCTGACGCTGAACTTTGAGCAGTATGTGCTGGTGGGCAGCACCGTCAAGTCCTATCTTGCGTGGCTGAAGGACACCGGAAGACTGTCGGTGATCTTTGCGGACAACCGCCTGCTGTGGAGGAGCCTATGAAACTGGAGACCATCCGAAGAGGCGGCGTGACCATTGCTGTTGTGACGGAGGGAGCGGGGATCACCGATGTGGACTCCGCTATGGAGCTGGCCATGACGGCGCGGTATGAGACGGGCGCGGATCGTATCGCCATGGACAAACGGCTGGTGTGTGAAGCATTTTTTCTTCTCAGTACCCGGCTGGCGGGAGAGATCTTGCAGAAGCTCATCAACTACCACTTTAAAATATGGAGGTTTATGGCGATTACTCCCATTATACCAGCAAACCGCTGCGGGATTTTATCTATGAATCCAATCAGGGAAACGACTTCTTTTGCGTGACTACGCAGGAGGAAGCGTTGGAAAAATTGTCTGCGGCGAGATGAAAAGGGTTGACAGCAGACGTTGCCTGTGACATAACGTGTATATGCACGGCGTGCATATACACGTTATAAAGGAGACGATGGACAGCGTTACGAAAGGACCGAAATGGAGATGCAGGCCACCATGCAGACGGCGGCGCGTATGTGCGCGGCTGCCCGTACAGCGCCGAAGGGTCATGGGAAGGACACGCTGCACACCTATGTGCTGACCGGGGAGGATAAGGAGGCGCTGGCTTGCCGGATGGAGGAAGTCGGGCTGCGGGAGATGGGCGAGAAAATACCTACCTGGTATGGCCGTGATGCCACCTGCATCCGCAAGGCGCTGGCGGTGGTGCTGATCGGCGCGGATAAGAAAGCAGCGGGGCGTACCCCACTGCGGCTACTGTGAGCATGGCGACTGTGCCGGCTGCCGCGCCCAAGGGGGCAACTGTGCCTTTGCCTATGTGGATCTGAGTATTGCGGTCTCCTCCGCGGTGAGCATTGGCGCGGCGGACATGGTGGACTGCCGCATCATGTATTCTATCGGCAAGACCGCGGCGGAGATGGACTTTGATCCCGACGTCGTCTGGCTGGGAATCCCTCTGTCTATCTCCGGCAAGAATATTTTCTTCGATCGGGGCATTTTCCATAAATAAGGAGCGAATCTCATGTATGACAGTCCCTGCTACTGCACCAATCTGCGCCGGGGAGCGCTGTGGGCAACCGAATATTACGACAGGATGCTGGAACCCTCCGGTTTGTCCGTCCCCCAATACTATCTGCTGATCAATCTTTTCCGCATGGAAAAGGCCAATCTCAGCCAGTGGGCGGAGCGCGTGGGGCTTGACCGCACCACGATGGTGCGGAATGTGAAAACCTTGGAAAAGAAAGGCCTTGTCGCGCCCACAGCGGGGCGCGGCAAGACCTTTGCATTGACAGCGATGGGGAGGGAAACACTGGCACATGGCGTCGCCCTATGGGAACGGGCGCAGGAAAAGCTGCGGGACAGCATTGGCCCGGAGGATGCGGAGGCGCTGCTGCGTATCTGCCGGAAGCTGCAAAACACGGAGCTGTAAGCGCACTATGAAAGCTTTTGCTGCTTCATCCACACGTCCATCACAAGACGGTGGGGCAGCAGCTTTGTCAGCGCCGCCTGCGTGCGGGCGACAAAGCCGTACATACAAACGTCCCTTCCGCGCTTGGCATCCCGCCACGTCCGGCGCACGATGTCGTCAGGATCATACATGGCGGCATATTTTTTGACGATTGTTTCGCCGTCGGGGGAGATGGCGCGGTCAAAAAAAGCGGTTTTTGTCCAGAAAGGACACACGGCCGTTACGCCGACGCCCTGATGGCGCAGTTCGCGGTTCAGCGCTCTGCTGAAGCTGAGAACGAAGGCCTTTGTGGCGCCGTATACGTCAATATACGGAATGGGCTGGAAGGCTGCCACCGAGGCGATATTGATGATCCGGCTGCCCCGCGGCATATGGGGCGCCGTCAGCTGGCACATGGCCACCACCGCCTGACAGTTCAGGTCGGTCATATTAAGGTTGACATCCAGCGGCGTATCCAGCACCGCACCGAACTTGCCAAAGCCGCTGCAGTTCATCAGAAGACCCACCTGTACCGGTTCCTCCGCCAACGCGGCGGCATAGACGGCAAAACTGGCACGGTCGGTCAGATCCAGAGCCAATACACGAACCGGGAACGGCACCGTGCCGCGCAGCGTTTCCAGCTGATCCTTTCTGCGGGCGATGACCCACACCTCGTCGAAGACGCCGAATTGATCCACCGTCTCGGCGAAGCGCTTTCCCATTCCGCTGGAAGCGCCGGTTATAACTGCGATCTTTTTCATAGTATCCCGCCCTTTCTTTGCTTTTATTATGCCATGCACGGCAGGCTTTTGCAAGGCGCTGCCGCCTATTTTATCACAGCAGGAGGAATTCTTTCATGATCCGAAAAGCCACCTTAGCGGACATTCCGTCCATTGCAGCCATCTATGACCATATCCACGACAGCGAGGAGCAGGGACGCTCCACCGTGGGCTGGATCCGGGGCGTATACCCGACGGCGGACACGGCGCGTACTGCCATCGAAGCTGATGATATGTTCGTGTTGGAGCAGGAGGGCATCGTGGCGGCGGCAGCCCGCATCAATCAGGAACAGGTACCGGTGTATGCCGAGGTACCCTGGCGTTATCCGGATGTGCCGGATCGGCAGGTGATGGTGCTGCACACACTGGTGGTGGAGCCCGCCTGCTCCGGAAAGGGATATGGCACCGCGTTTGTACGGTTTTACGAGGACTATGCCCGCGAGCATGGGTGTCCCTATCTGCGGATGGATACCAACGCCCGCAACCGGATCGCACGGAAAATGTACGCCGGCCTTGGCTACTGGGAAGCGGGCATCATGCCCTGCGTCTTTAACGGCATTCCCGATGTGCAGCTGGTTTGCCTTGAGAAAAAGCTATAAAGGATCTCTCGCCGGAGCCGCTGAACGGCTCCGGCAGCTTTTTACAAAAAATGACGGCCTTCAGCACATTCTTAACGTGCGGTTAACGGGATTGGGGCGTATAATATGCCATCAAAAACAGAAGGGCGGTATGACCATGGATGTTTGGAAAGAGCTTCAGGATGAGGGCGTCAGCCCGGCGCTTCTGGAGGAGATACGCCGGTTCCGCGACCAGTATCCCGCCGCGGCGGATGCGCTGCCGCGTATCCCGACACCGCGTTTTCTGTACTACGGCAGGGAGATATGGGAGAGCGCTGCGGCGGCGCTGCTGTGCGGCCAGCATCTGCTGCTGGCCGGCCCGAAGGCTACCGGAAAGAATGTGCTGGCGGAGAATCTGGCCACGGTGTTTGGTCGTCCCTGCTGGGATGTCTCCATGTATGTCAATGTGGACGCTGCGTCCCTGATCGGCGCGGACACGCTGCGGGACGGCAGGGTCGTGTTTCGGGAGGGACCGATCTGTCAGTGCGCCCGCATGGGTGGCTTTGGTGTGCTGGATGAGGTAAATATGGCAAAAAACGAGGCACTGGCGGTGCTGCACGCCGCATTGGACTTTCGACGTGTCATCGACGTACCCGGCTATGAGCGCATTGACCTTGCACCAGCCACTCGCTTCATCGGTACCATGAACTACGGTTATGCCGGTACCCGGGAACTGAACGAGGCGCTGGTGTCCCGCTTTGTGGTGTTGGACATGCCGGTCATTTCCGAGGAAAACCTGCAAAAGCTGCTGCGGCGCGGCTTTCCGGAGCTGAGCGGCAAGTGGGTAGAGCAGTTCAGCGCCTTGTTCCGCGACCTGCGGCAGAAGTGCGACAATGGCGAAATATCCACCAAGGCATTGGATCTGCGGGGGCTGCTGTCGGCGCTGCAGCTGATCGAGAAGGGTATTACCTCCGGCGAGGCGCTGAAGCTGGGGATCATCAACAAGGCATTTGACCCCTTTGAACGGCAGCTGGTGGCCGATGCGGTATGGAGCCGTATCCCCAAGGATGCTGACCGGGCAAAGCTGTTCGGGAAGTGATATGGACAGAGAAGACATACAAAGCCGCCGTGCGGCCAATCAGACGTGGAACGGCGCGGGAAGCTATGACGTTCGTCCGGAGTTTCAGGCATATGACAGCGGGGGCGAGGCGGAATTATATCTCAACACCATGATCGGCGCGGTGTACCGGTACTATCGGTTTGACATCTTTCAGCCGTTGTTCCACACCTTTCAGCATCAGCAGAGAGGGGAGCTTTACAGTGAATTGTTCTGGCTGGGATTGGAGGGCGTGGCCTATCAGAAAGCGGTGAAGGAGCGGCCTGTGTTGGAGGAGCTGCGGAAGGAATATGCCCGCAGGGTACTCTCCGAAACGCATAGCGCCGATCCCCGCAGCTTGGAGTGTCTGCGGGCGGCATGGTTCCGCCGCGCGCTGGGAGAGCCGAAGCAGGAGGATCCATGGCAGAAGGCGGCGCTGGATGCCTTGACCTTTGACCCGGCGTGGGACGAGCAGCAGATCGCGGAGCAGATGGAAGCGATGCTGTACCGCTATTTTCAGCGCGCCCGCCGCAGCGTGACGGATCTCCAGTGGAGTATGTGGGCAGGACGTTCCATCGGGGGAAAAGGCAGAAAAAGCAGCCGCTTTGTGCGCCCCAATGCCCTGCGCCGTCTGGAGCAGCAGTCCGGCGGTCCGGACGAGGAGGAAAATGGGAAGGAGCAGCCGCATCTGCTGTCCTTTTTGCAGGGAAAGACGCCGGAGCCGATCCTGCGGCGCTATGTGGAGGACTGCTTCGGGGTTTCCATGCTGACACCGCCGGAGCTGGCTCGTGCGGAGGCGGAGCTGTGTACCGGCGTCCACCGGAATTGCAGGCTTCACTTTACCAGGGGCGTACCGTCCAAACACGAATTGAGCCGGGAGACCGCGTGGGATGTGGAGACCTTCCGGAAGCAGCGGGAGAAAAACAGGGCGTACTATCAGGCGCATCTGGTGGAGAACCAGCTGATCATTGCCCGGCTGGCACAAAAGCTGCAAAATACCATTCTGCTGCAGAGCGACGTGTCCGCCGAGCTTTCCCGCACGGGACAGCTGTATGCGCCGATCGCGTGGCGCGGCGCCGCCCTGCAGGAGGAAAAGCTGTTTGTGCAGCGGCAGCAGAGTGAACTGGGAGATCTGACGGTGGACATCCTGCTGGATGGTTCCGCGTCCCAAAACCAGCAGCAGGAGAAACTGTCCACACAGGCGTATCTCATTGCGGAAAGCCTGGAGCGCTGCCGCATCCCTGTGCGGGTGACGGCTTTCTGCTCCGTCAGCGGATGCACAGTGCTGCGGATCCTGCGGGAGTATGATCAGCGGGGGAAGAATGACGCCATTTTCGATTATGTGGCAGCAGGGTGGAACCGTGATGGTCTGGCGCTGCGGGCGATGGGATGGCTGCTGCGCGGCGGCCATGCCGATCACCGGCTGCTGATCGTTTTGTCCGATGCCAGCCCCAACGATGACCAGAGGATCCCCATTGGCGCGTTGCCTGTGGGGGGATATGTATACAGCGGGAAGCGGGGCGTGGAGGATACCGCCGCCGAGGCAGGCATTCTGCGCCGCAGGGGGATCACGCCGGTCTGCGTCTTTACCGGAAGCGACATGGAGCTGGAAAACGGCAGGAAGATCTACGGAAAGGCACTGACCAGGATCCCGACGGTCGGTTGGTTTGCCGATGCTGTCAGTAAGCTGATCCAGGGGCAGATCCAGCAGTTATGACAGAAAAGAAAATTTTCCGCGATTCTTGTTGAAAAACGCGGCCTTTTGGGGTATACTATCCTAAAATACTCTTGGAGGTCACAAACATGATCGAAATTACCAAAGATACCATTATCGGCGATATTCTGGACATCGCACCCCAGACAGCGCCCATCTTCCTCTCTATCGGTATGCATTGCCTGGGCTGTCCTTCTTCCCGCGGTGAAACTGTGGAAGAGGCCTGCGCGGTTCACGGCGTTGACGTTGACAAGCTGCTGGCTGTGGTCAACGAGGCCGCCAACGGCAAGGCCGAGTAACGGATCAACACGATAAACGCATACGGCGTGCCGTATGCGTTTTATCCTGTTTATGATGATGAAGGAACTGGTTTTACAGCCCCGCCTGCAGCTGCTGGCGGACATGGTACCTGCCGGCAGCCGTCTGGCGGATGTGGGGACGGATCACGGTTATCTGCCGGTGTATTTGCTGCAAAAAGGGCGGATCAAAGGCGCCATCGCCTCGGATATTGTGTCCGGACCGCTGGAGCATGCCTGCCAGACGGCGGCGGAGTACGCCGTGTCCGGGATCGACTTTCGACTTTGCGCAGGGTTGGACAACGTTTCACCGGAGGAAGCGGATACCGTGGTAATTGCCGGTATGGGGGGCGAGACGATCCAGCTGATCCTGCGCAATGCACCATGGACGGCGGCAGGTGGTCATCTGCTGCTGCTTCAGCCAATGACAAAGGTAGAAATGCTCAGAAAATGGCTGGTTGACAATGGATATTACTTTACGGAAGAACGGCTGGTGCTGGACAAGGAACATCTTTATCCGGTGTTTGCCGTTCGCGGCGGACAGCAGCTGCCTTTGACACCGGCGCAGCAGTACGGCGGTGTGCTGCTGGAGGGGGATCCCCTGTATGTCCGCTATCTGGAGCAGCGGATCGAAAAGCTGGAAAAGGCGATTGCCGGACTACGCCATTCTGCTATAAAAGAAAATGCTGTAAAGGCAGAAACGTTGACAAAAATTGCCCGTATTTTACAGGAAAAGAGGGATGCCATTTGACCTGCGTGAGGGATATTGAGACTTACTTGTACCGCTGGGCGCCCCGTGAACTTAAGATGGATTGGGATAACGTGGGTCTGCTGGTAGGCGACGGCGCCGCGGAGGTGCGCAGGGTGCTGGTGTCGCTGGATGTGACGGAGGCAGTTGCGGAAGAGGCGCTGCGAACCGGCACCGACCTGATCGTGGCGCACCATCCGGTGATGAACTGCGCGTGGCACAAGGTACAGCATGTGACGTCGGACGACGCACAGGGGCGAATCATCACCATGCTGCTGCGGGGCGGCGTGTCGGCCATCTGCATGCACACCAATCTGGACGCGGCAGAGGGGGGCGTCAACGACGCGCTGGCGGAAAAATTGGGGCTTGTGGACACAAAACCCCTGACGGAGGAAAAAATTGGCCGGTTTGGAACGCTAAATTGCGAAAAACCCCTTGTAGAATTCCTACAAGATGTGATAAAATATTTGGGCTGTAATGGTCTGCGCTATGTGGACTGCGGCAAAGCGGTACACCGCGTGGCGGTGGGCGGCGGTGCCTGCGGAGACTACATTGCGCAGGCTGCGGCGCTGGGCTGTGATACATTTGTGACCTCGGATCTGAGCTATCATCAGTTTCTGGATACAAAGGCGCTGAACCTGATCGACGCGGGGCATTTCCCCACGGAAAATGTGGTTTGTCCTGTGATCGCCCAGCGTCTGCGCGGGGCTTTTCCCCACATAGAGGTGGCGCTGTCCGCTGCCCATGACAGAGAGATCATACAATATTGCATAAAGAAGGAGAAGTAAACTATGTCCGGACATTCCAAGTGGCACAATATCCAAAAGACCAAGGGCGCAGCCGACGCCAAGCGCAGCGCCGCGTTCACTAAGATCGCCAAGGAGATCATCGTGGCGGTCAAGCAGGGCGGCAGCGGCGATCCCAATAATAACTCCCGTCTTGCCACCGTAGTGGCCAAGGCCAAGGCAGCCAATATGCCCAACGACAACATCAAGCGCACCATCGACAAGGCGCTGGGCGCAGGAAATACCGACAACTATGAGTCCGTTACCTACGAGGGCTACGGTCCCTGTGGTGTGGCCGTTATCGTGGAAGCACTGACCGATAACCGCCAGCGTACCGCTCCCGAGGTGCGCCACTACTTTGATAAGTTTGGCAAGGGCATGGGCGCGCAGGGCTGCGTCAGCTGGTCTTTCGACCGGAAGGGCGTTATCGTCATCAACAACGAGGACGAGGAGTTGGACGAGGAGACCGTCATGATGGACGCGTTGGAGGCTGGCGCTGAGGATGTGGAGGCCGACGGCCCCGTGTTTGAGGTCACCACCGATCCCGACAGCTTCAATGATGTCGTCAAGGCGTTGGAAGAGAAGGGGTATTCCTTTGAAAGCGCCGAGATCGAGATGGTTCCCCAGAACTATATTACCATGACCAGCGAGGACGATGTCCGCAGCATGACCAAGCTTCTGGATATGCTGGAGGATAACGAGGATGTCCAGAACGTCTGGCATAACTGGCAGCAGGATTGATGGATAGAACGCATAAAAATGCACCCGAAGCCCGTAGCTTCGGGTGCATTTTTTATGTTATTTTCCGATCAAGTCCGGAAAGGGGAGAAAGGGCGCAGGCGGAACGGCATGATCTCCCATCTGCTTTTCCATCCAGACCATATTGTACCATGTGCCGAACTTATAACCGCAATGACAAAACCGCCCAGCTTCTCGGTAGCCCAAATGGGTGTGAAACGCCACACTGTTTCCGGTAAGATAGGCGTCGTCAACGTCCGGATACGCAATGCAGGCGTAGAGGTTCTGGATATGCTGCGCCTTTGCACACTCCTCCAGCGCGGCATACAGCTGCTTGCCGAGCCCTCTGCCCTGTGTATCCTGCCGCAGGTAGATGCTGGTCTCCGCCGCCCAGCCATAGGCGGGACGCGTACCAAAGGAACCAATATAGGCGTAACCGACGGCGATACCGTTTTCCTCCGCCACCAGATAGGGGTAGCGCTGTAAGGTGCGGATGATGCGTGTGCGGAATTCCTCCCATGACGGAACGTCATATTCAAAGGTAATGGCGGTTTTTTCCACATAGGGAGCGTAAATTGCCAACAGCGCCGCCGCATCTTCCGGCGTGGCGATACGAATGGCGGCAGGGGTCATGAGTCGGCACCCTTCTTTCTCTTTTTCGGCAGTGGTGTGACGGACAACAGGATCTCGACGGCCGCTGCGGCGAGTGCGGGGTCATCCATATCCAGAATATAATGCTCTTTGGCGCCCTCGTAGGGGAAGCCTACCGCGGCATTTGCCATGACCTCTGCAAGCTGCGGCAGCTTTTTTACAAATACCGTGTTGTCGCATACGGTCAAGATGGGCTTTTCGTCCATATAAACCATATATTCGCCGAACATCTTGCGATAGCGCACGACACCGCAGGGAGGCAGCTGTTCACAGACGTAGCGGATATATTCCACTGTGGTGGCCAAGACCATCGCCTCCTTGACTCAAAAAAAGCGAAAAACGCCTACCGTTTATCCGGTGGGCGTTTCCTTATCATTCTGCACAGGCGCAGCCGTATGTCCCTCCGTGCTCGAAAGGAGCTCACTGATCTCGTTACAGGTCAGGGAGAGACCATACCTGCAGTTCAAGATCTTTGCGATGACAGGGGTACGCCAACCGTATGCGGCATAACGCCGCAGCGTCTCCTGAACCTCCGGAGAAAAAGAAGACAATTCAATACCCAAGATCAACACCCTCTTGCATTAGAAAATCTGATCAATAAAGCAAAATTCATAATGTGTCGACCTGATATATATTATCGGAGTAACACATTACAACAAATAATACTACCATACATTTTACCATTTTTCAAGAGGGGGAGCAAAGAAATTATGTAAAAAATGATAAAATATGTAAAGACGGTCTTGACCCGACAGCAGGAATATGCTATATTCATGCAGAATTTGCCGCCGGGTGGATCAACGCGCTTATTTCGCATCGTTAGGCCTTTGAAGATGCGAAAGCAGCGCGATTTTTGTTTTTAGGAGGAGTATTGCCTATGGCATGGGCCTTTTTGGTGATCGCAGGTCTCACAGAGGTGTTCTGGTCAACCTGCCTGAAGTTGTCGGAGGGTTTTTCCAAGCTTGGATGGTCAGCCCTGACCATCATTGGCATGCTGGTCAGCTTTGCGCTTTTGTCGCAGGCCATGAAAACGCTGCCGCTGGGTACCGCCTACGGGATCTGGACGGGCATCGGTGCGCTGGGTGCCGTAGTGGTTGGCCTGGTGCTGTTCAAAGAGCCTGCGACCGCGTGGCGAATGCTTTTTGCCGCGCTGTTGCTGGTGGGTATCGTTGGGCTGAAGATCACCTCTCCATCATAAAAAACGTGCGTGCCGCAAAGAGAGATGCAGCACGCACGTTTTTCTATATACGCTCAGTTAGCAGCCGAAGAAGCCGCACAGCAGCTTCAGTAGGGAAGCGCAGTCAAAGTTGCAGAACATTTCTGTGACCTCCTTGGTTGGATTTGCTCTTGCAAGAACACCGTCATTATACTCCGCCGGATACAGAAACGCAAATGCAATGCTTGCCAAAAATGGCAGCGCTACAGGATCAGCAGCAAGCCGATGGCGATCAGCAATTCCTCATCGGCTTGCTGTTTGAACAGGAAAAACAGTAAAAACAACAGCAGCAGATCTCCTGTATCCAAATCGTCCAGATGCAATGCCGATAAAATATCTTTTCCGAAGGTCAATTCCGGCGGGCGGCCGGGCTTTGGCGGCGGGGGCGGTTTGCCCGGCTGCTGCGGCTTTGGCGGCGGGTGTCCCGGTGGTTTTCGGGGCGGCGGGGGGTGGGGAGCGTCATCCATCGAGCAGCGGACAAAGCCGCCCTGCGGTGAATGGCCGTAGCGGTCATACAATGTCGAGCCCTCCCTCCGTCAAAAACCGTTTTCCGATGCAGATCAACCGTGCCAGCTTTGCCGCACGCTCTACCTTTGACTGCTTTTCCTCCTTGAGAAAGGGGCGAAGAGCATAGAGAAGCTGCGTGGTCTGGCTGTTGGACTGCCGCAGCTCATGGAGCAGCGGCAGGAACTTTGCCAGAACTAAGGGATCAAATCCGCTGTCCGGCGGCACGCTCTGCGGCGGCGGGGGCGGCGAAGGAGAAGCGGAAGGCTGCGCACCGTCGCCGGATAGCTGCTGTGCCATCTGGATGATACGAGCCATGGTGGCCGGATCGTTGAGTATGGCGTTCAGTTTGCTGTCCATATCCTCCATATCGCCGCCTCCTTTCCTGTGTGATTACGGCTGCTTCAGCTGCTGGCTCAGCCGCTGCAAAAGCGCCCGTCCTTCGCCGCTGGACAGTACCGTTTTCAGCAGCGCGGCCATTTCAGCGGCGCTGTTTCCCTCGCCTTGCTCCATGGCTTTTTGCAGCTGCGCACCGTTCTGCTGCTGCAAAAGCGACATCAGCGCCTGCCCGTCCGCGGACTGTGCCAAGCGCTGCACAGTGTTCGGGTCTGTATGCAGCTGTGCCGCTACCTGTTTTATGTCCATGTCCCCACCTCCATACCGCAATATATGTGGCGGAGGTGAAAAAAGTGCCAGTCCCACAGGACCGGCACAGGATGCGTTATTTCAGTTTTTCACCGCAGTGAGAGCAATGCCTGACAAACGGAGCCTGGATCATTCTGCCGCAATGGGGGCAGCGTCAAAAGCAAAATCAGCAGCCGATTTCCGGCGCTGCAAGTATCACGGCGACGAGGAGCTGGGCGGTGTTCAGGAAACAGGCGCCGACGATGCCCGCACAGCTAACGGCAATACAGAATAGAAACGTGGTGATCCATGCGGTTTTGGGGTTCATTGAGCCATCTCTTTTCTGTAGTCACACAGCTCTTTCAGCGGACATATTCCGCATTTTGGCCCGCGAGCCATGCACAGCGCCCGCCCGTGCAGCACCATGCGGTGACAGAAGTTGTTGGATTCCTCCGGCGGGATGGTTTTCCGCAGCTGCGTCTCTACCTTCATGGGATCTTTGCTGCCGTCGGTAATGCCCAGCCGCCCCGTAATGCGGATGCAGTGGGTATCGCAGACGTAACCCTCTTTGCCGTACACGTCGCCCAACACCAGATTGGCGGTTTTCCGCCCCACACCCGGCAGACGCAGCAGGTCGTCCATGTTGTCCGGTACCTTGCCGCCGAAATCGGACAGCAGCATCTGTGCGCTGCCCACAATGTCCCTGGCCTTTGCCCGCCAGAAGCCGCAGGATCGGACGTACTCACCTACTTCATCCGCTGTGGCCGCGGCAAAGGCTTCCAGCGTGGGAAAACGGGCGAACAGCGCCGGCGTTACCAGATTCACCCGTGCGTCGGTGCATTGTGCCGCCAGCCGGACGGAGAACAGCAGCTCGTAGTCCTTTTGATAGTCCAATGAGCAGACGGCATCGGGATACAGTTTTTTCAGCGCGTCAATGATGGCGCGGATCTGTGCCTGCGTTTTCATGAGCCTCACCTCGGCTCCATTGTATCAGACCTTGCGCAAAAAAGCAAATGGTGGTATACTACCACCATACGATTTGCGGGAGGTGAACGTCATGCGGCCATTGGCAGACGAGATACGGCCTCAGACCCTGGATGAAGTGGCGGGGCAGAAGCATCTGCTGGGAGACGGCGCACTGCTGCGCCGCCTGATCGAGAACGGCGCCGAGGCCAATCTGATCTTCTATGGCCCCTCCGGCACGGGAAAGACCACCATTGCCAATATCATTGCCAAGCGGACGCAGAAGGCACTGTATCATCTCAACGCCACCACTGCGGGGCTGTCCGATATAAAGGCCATCATCGGCGATGTGGATACCATGATGGCGCCCAACGGAATCCTGCTGTATCTGGACGAGATCCAGTACTTCAACAAAAAACAGCAGCAAAGCCTGCTGGAATTTCTGGAAAACGGCAAGATCACCATGATCGCCAGCACCACGGAAAATCCCTATTTCTACATCTATAATGCCCTGCTGTCCCGCAGTACGGTGTTTGAGTTCAAGCCGCTGACGGCGGAGGAGACCCGTCCCGCGGTAGAGCGCGCCCTGCGGATCGAGCAGCAGCGCAGCGACCTGCCCTTTACTTGGGAGGATACTGTTCCCGACACGGTGGCTGCCGCCTGCGGCGGCGACGTCCGTAAGGCGGTAACGGCGGTGGAGTTGCTGTATCAGTCCGCCAAGCCGAAGGACGGTGTGCTGCATGTAACAAGCGAAGACGCGCTGCAATTGGCTCAGCGCAGCGCCATGCGGTATGACCGGGACGGAGATGAGCATTTTGATCTGCTGTCCGCCCTGCATAAGTCTATCCGTGGCTCCGATCCTGATGCGGCGGTGTACTATCTGGGGCGGCTGCTGGTGGCGGGCGACCTGCTGTCCCCCTGCCGCCGTTTGCTGTGCGTGGCGGCGGAGGATGTAGGGCTTGCCTATCCGCAGGCCATGGTGGTGACCAAGGCCTGCGTGGACGCGGCGCTGCAGCTGGGGCTGCCGGAGGCGCGTCTCCCGCTGGCGGAGGCGGCTGTCCTGCTGGCCACCGCGCCGAAGTCCAACAGCGGCTGTATGGCCATCGACGCAGCCATGAAGGACATTCAGCGCGGCGCCATGGGCAATATCCCCCGCCATTTACAGAACGTTCACGCCGACAGCGCCGGGCAGGAGCGGGAGCAGGGGTATCTTTATCCCCACAACTATCCCAACCACTATGTGCAGCAGCGTTATCTTCCGGAGGAGCTGGGGGAGCGGCACTACTATGAATACGGCCTGAACAAGACCGAACAGGCGGCCAAGCGCTACTGGGACGAGATCAAGAAAGGATGAGCTATGGATCTGCAGCTGCATGACATTCTGGAGTTGAAAAAAGACCATCCCTGCGGCGGCCGCCGCTGGGAGGTGCTGCGTGTGGGCATGGACATCAAGCTGAGATGCCTTGGCTGCGGCCATGAGGTGATGCAGCCGCGCCGCAAGGTGGAAAAAATGATCAAACGAATCGTACCGAAGGAGGAGCAATAAATGCGGAAAAAAACAACACAGATCATTGTAGGCGTCATTGCCTGTCTGATGGCGGTGCTGATGCTGGCGGGACTTGTCATTCCCTATCTGGGGCTGTGAGGTGACGGATGAAGCACTACATACTGGCCAAATGGAATGAGAAAGTGACGGATAAAGCCGGGTTATTGTCGCCAATAACGGCCTTATTCAGTACCGCAAACACCGTTCCCGGTGTTCACGGCGCACAGGTTTATCCCTGCTGCGTGAACCGTGACAACCGCTACGATATGATGATCGTGCTGGATATGGATGTGGATGCCCTGCCAAACTGGGATGCCTCGCTGCTGCACCGGCGG
>CAKTKM010000017.1 GCA_934569425.1 uncultured Oscillospiraceae bacterium | reverse complement strand
GCGGCGACCGCGCCCCCAAGGCATTGGAGCTGCTGACGAAGGCGCTGGAGAATCACCAGTGGCGGCAGGAGCAGTGCGTGAACCTGATCCCCTCGGAAAACACGCCCAGCCGCGCCGTCCGCATTCTGTCCGGCAGCGATCCCTGCTGCCGCTATGCCGAGCATAAAAAGGTGCTGGCCTTCTATGACAAGGACATCTTCTATTATCAGGGTACGGAATTCATCGACAAGGTGGAGCAGCTGCTGGTGGAGGAAATGCGCGCCTACTTCGGCTGCACCGAGGTGGAGACCCGCACGCTCAGCGGCCAGATGTCCAACATGGCGGTGTTCTCCGCTCTCATGGACTGGAAAAACCGCTTCGACCGGAAGGTAGAGGCCAAGCGGCTGGGCTATGTGATGAACAACCACATCATCAAGGGCGGCCACCTGTCGGCACAGCCTATGGGCGCCCTGCACGACTACATCGCCATCGACCCCGTCACGGAGAAGCCCGCCATCGTGAACTTCCCTGTCTGTGCCGACAATCCCTACAAGATGGACGTGGAAGAGACCAAGAAGCTGATCGCGCGGTACCGTCCGGAGCTGATCATCTTCGGCAAGAGCATGGTGCTGCACAAGGAGCCTGTGGCCGCCATCCGGCAGTTTGTGGATCAGGAAAAGATCCCCACCACACTCATGTATGACATGGCGCATGTGCTGGGTCTGATCGGCGACCATTTCCAGAATCCCTTTGCCGAGGGCGCCGAGATCGTCACCGGCTCCACCCATAAGACCTTCTTCGGCCCCCAGCGCGGCGTCATCGGCGTCAACTACAGGGAAGAGGATCTGAAGTACGGCCTGTGGAAGACCATCGAGACCCGCACCTTCCCCGGCAGCGTGTCCAACCACCACCTCGGCACCCAGCTTGGTATGCTGATGGCCGCCTATGAGATGAATCAGTTTAAGGATGCCTATCAGAAGGCCGTTGTGCAGAATGCCAAGTCCTTTGCCCGCAGCCTGAAGGCCGAGGGACTGGACGTGATGGGCGATCCCGCCATCGACTACACCGAGACCCATCAGGTCATCGTCTCCGTGGGCTACGGCGAGGGCGCCGAGATCGCCAACCGTCTGGAGCGGAACAACGTCATCGTCAACTATCAGGCCACCCCCGATGAGGAGGGCTTCACCGCCTCCGGTGCGCTGCGCATGGGCGTCAGCGAAATGACCCGCTTCGGCTTCGGCGAGAAAGAATTCGCCCAGCTGGCTTCCCTGATGGCGGACTGCATCCTGCGCCGCCGCGACATCGGCGAGGACGTGGCAAAGCTCCGCGCCCGGCACCTTGAGATGGGCTACTGCTTCAACGCTGCCCAGTTCGAGGCCGCGCTGGAGAAGCTGGCGGAGAAGACCGGCCTTTAATCCCGGCGCAAAATCTTGTGATTTTGCTGCCAAAGGGTTTGCAGCCCGCTGTGCGCCTTTGGCATTGGTGGGCTGGGAGGTATTTTTGCCGCGTACACGCCGCGGCGAAAAATGATGAATTCTATTCGCGTCTGCGAACGCGAACGCTGCGAGGCATAGATCGAAAACAAAAATAAAATTTGGAGGTAAAGTATCATGTTGTTTCCCGCTGAAATGAAGTATTCCAAGGATCACGAGTGGATGAAGGAAGAGAACGGTGTTGTGGTGGTCGGCATTTCCGACTTCGCGCAGGACGCGCTGGGCGATGTGGTGTTCGTGAACCTGCCCGGCGAGGGTGACGAGGTCACCGCCGGCGAGGCTTTCGGCGATGTGGAGTCCGTAAAGGCCGTCTCCGATCTGGTCTCCCCTGTCTCCGGCACGGTGTGCGCCGTGAATGAGGAGCTGCTGGACGAGCCGGAAAAGCTGAACAAGGATCCCTACGGCGCATGGCTCATCAAGGTGGAGAACGTGAGCGATACCAGCGAGCTGCTGGACGCCGCCGCTTATGAGGCTCTCTGCGCGCAGGAGGGCTGACAATGGGCAGCTACATTCCCTCTACGCCGGCGCAGCGGCAGGAGATGCTGAAGGCCATCGGCCTTTCCTCCTTCCGTGAGCTGTACGGCGATGTGCCGGCGGAGATGTATCTGGATCGTCCGCTGGACATTCCCTCCGGCATGAGTGAGTTGGAGGTGAGCCGCGCCGTCCGCGCCATGGCGGACAAAAACCGCGTATACGATGTGATCCTGCGGGGCGCGGGCGCTTATGACCATTACATCCCCAGCATTGTGAAGTATATCCCCGCCAAGGAGGAATTCCTGACGGCTTATACCCCCTATCAGGCGGAGATGAGTCAGGGTCTGCTGCAGTCCATCTTTGAATATCAGACCATGATCTGTATGCTGACCGGGATGGACGTATCCAATGCCTCCGTGTACGATGGCGCCACCGCCGCGGCAGAGGCCGCGGCCATGTGCCGCGACCGTAAACGGCGGGTAACTCTGGTGTCCGCCGCCGCTCATCCCGACACCATCAACACCATCCGCACCTATTGCTACGGCACCGGCGACGAGCTGCGTATCGTTCCGGAAAAGAACGGCCGGACGGATCCGGACGCCCTGCGGGAAATGCTGACGCCGGACGTTGCGTCCTTCTATGTGCAGCAGCCCAATTTCCACGGTCTTTTCGAGGACGCGGAAGCGCTGGGCGCAGCCGTTCATGACGCGGGCGCCCTGTATGTGATGGGCTGCAATCCCATTGCGCTGGCCATTACGAAAACACCCCGGGACTGCGGCGCGGACATTGCCGTGGGCGAGGGACAGCCCCTCGGCCTGCCCCTGGGGGCAGGCGGCCCGTATCTGGGCTACATGGCCACCACCGAGAAGCATATGCGCAAGCTGCCGGGCCGCATCGTGGGCGAGACCACGGACGCGGAGGGCCGCCGCGCCTATGTGCTGAGCCTTCAGGCTCGCGAACAACACATCCGCCGGGAAAAGGCCAGCAGCAACATCTGCTCCAACGAGGCGCTGTGCGCCCTGACGGCGGGACTCTATATGTCCGCCATGGGTCCTGACGGCATGGCGCAGGCCGCGGAGCAGTCTATGTCCAAGGCACATTATCTGGCCAAGGCACTGTGTGCCGTGGAGGGCGTAACGCTGCGCTATGACGGCGATTTCTTCCACGAATTCGTGACCGACATGCCCAAGACGGACGAGGTGCTGGCCGCCCTGTCCAGGGCCGGTATTCTGGGCGGATTGCCCGTAGAGGGCGGTATTCTGTGGTGCGCCACCGAAAAGGTCACCAGGGAGGCCATGGACAAGACCGCAGCCATCGTGAAGGAGGTGCTGGCAAAATGAAGCTGATCTTTGAAAAAAGCGTACCGGGTCGCCATTGCAGCCTTCTGCCCGCCTGCGATGTGCCGGAGGTGAAACTGCCCGCCGCTTTGCAGCGTGAGACCAGACCTGCCCTGCCGGAGATGAGCGAGACGGACATCTCCCGCCACTACACGGAGCTCTGCCAGCAGGTACACGGTGTCAACTGCGGCTTCTATCCGCTGGGCTCCTGCACGATGAAGTACAATCCCCGTGTGGATGAGGAGCTTGCCGCGCTGGAGGGCTTCACCGCTATCCATCCCCTCTCCCCCGCCGCCGACCAGCAGGGCGTGCAGGAGGTGCTGGACACCGCCAAGCGCTACCTGTGCGAGATCACCGGTATGGACGACATGACCTTCCAGCCTGCCGCCGGTGCTCACGGTGAATTTACCGGCGTGCTGCTGATCAAGCAGTATCATGACGCCCGGGGCGATAAGAAGCGCACCAAGATCATTGTTCCCGACAGCGCCCACGGTACCAATCCCGCCACCGCCGCCATGTGCGGCTATCAGGTGGTGAACATCGCCTCCGGCGCGGATGGCTGTGTGGATCTGGACACCCTGCGCGCCGTATTGGGTGAGGACACCGCCGGTTTGATGCTGACCAACCCCAATACAGTGGGTATTTTTGACAAGAACATTCTGGAGATCACCCGGCTCGTTCACGAAGCGGGCGGCCTGTGCTACTATGACGGCGCCAACCTGAACGCCGTCATGGGGGTAGTTCGCCCCGGCGACATGGGATTCGACTGCATCCACATGAACCTCCACAAGACCTTTGCCACGCCTCACGGCGGTGGAGGTCCCGGCGCCGGCGCCGTTGGCTGCAAGGCTTTTCTGGCGCCCTATCTGCCTCACAGCACCACCGCTGAGGAAGCGGGACACCTTCAGGTTCGGAGCTTCCGCGGCAACTTCCTTGTGGTGGTGCGGGCGCTGGCCTATCTGCTGACCCTTGGCCGCGAAGGGATCCCCGAGGCGGCACAGAACGCGGTTTTGAACGCCAATTACCTGATGCACCAGCTGAAGGGTACCTACACCCCCGCCTATGACCGTATCTGCATGCACGAATTCGTGCTGGATCTCAGCGACCTGAAAAAAGCCACCGGCGTAACGGCGCTGGATGTCTCCAAATCGCTGATCGACGAGGGCATCCATCCGCCCACCATGTACTTCCCGCTGATCGTTCACGAGGCGCTGATGCTGGAGCCTACGGAAACAGAAGGGCCAGAGACGCTGGAACACGCCGCCGCCGTGCTGCGGATGCTCTATGAAAAGGCCTACAAGGACGCGGAAACCATGCATACCGCGCCCCACCACATGCCCATTGGCCGCCCCGACGAGGTAAAGGCGGCGCGGCATCCTGTGGTACGCTGGCAGCCGGAGGAATAAACTATGGACTATCAACTGATCGTCATTGGTGCCGGTCCCGGCGGCTATACCGCCGCGCTGCGGGCCGCCGCGCTGGGGCGGCACACTGCCGTGGTGGAACGCCGCGAGGTGGGCGGCACCTGCCTGAACCGGGGGTGCATCCCCACAAAGACGCTGCTGCATGCCTCTCAGGTCTATCGTGACGCGGTGGACGGTGCCGGCATGGGCGTTCACGCCGCAGGCGCTGCCTTCGATATGAGCGAGATCTTCGCCTACAAGCGAAGCGTATCGGAAAAGCTGCGGGGCGGCATCCACAGCCTCCTGCGGTCCGCGAAGGTGGATCTGCTTGAGGGTACGGGACAGATCACCGCCGCCGGACAGGTGGCCGTGACCGCTGCCGACGGCACGGTATCCCACTACACCGCCGAGCGTATTTTGATCGCCACCGGCTCCGTCAATGTGCGGCCGCCCATCCCCGGGCTGGATCTGGAGGGCGTCATGACCTCCGATGAGCTGCTGGAGGGCTGCGACCGTCTCTACGACTCGCTGGTCATCATCGGCGGCGGTGTCATCGGCGTGGAATTCGCCACCTTCTACCGCAATCTGGGCTGTGCCGTCACTCTGGTGGAGGGCATGGATCGCCTGCTGCCCAACATGGATCGTGAGCTGGGACAGAATTTGCAGCAGATCCTGAAGAAGCAGGGCGTAGAGGTGCTGACAAGCGCCATGGTGCAGTCTCTGGAGCGAACGGAGAACGGCCTTGCCGTCCACCTGCTGCAAAAGGGCGCGGAGAAGACCGTCACCGGCGAGAAGGTGCTGTGCGCTATCGGCCGCCGCGCTTACTGGGACGGCGTGTTCGCCGACGGGCTGAACCCCGCGGTCAACGGTAAGCGCCTTCAGGTGGACGACAGCTTCCAGACCTCTATTCCCGGCGTATACGCCATCGGCGATGCCTCCTCCGTGGTGCAGCTGGCGCATGTGGCCGCCGCGCAGGGTACCGCCTGCGTAGAGCGGATGTGCGGCGTGGCCGACCATGTTGACCTGACGGTGATCCCCAGCTGCATTTACAGCGCGCCGGAGATCGCCGTGGTGGGCATCACCGAGGCGGAGGCCAAAGAACGGGGCATCCCCGCCGCTGCAGGCAAATGCACCATGTTCGGCAACGCCCGCACGGTCATCGAGGATCCGGGACGCTGCTTCATGAAGATCGTGGCGCACGCCGAGACCCATGAGATTCTGGGCGCGGCTTTGATGTGCCAGCACGCCAGCGACATGATCAGCCAGATCAGCGCCGCCATGGTCAACCGCCAGACGGCGGAGGATCTGCGGCGGGTCATGCGTCCCCACCCCTCTTTCGAGGAGGCCATGTCCGAGGCTCTGGACAATCTGGTATCCAAGCTGAATTGAAAAACGCACAAAAAAACGAGACCGGCAACCGGTCTCGTTTTTTTGTACGTTTTAATTCTGTTTGCGGCGAAGCTTACGAATATCCTCGCCAAAAAACGGCAGCACCCGGTATTCCCCCTCCAGACGGGACTGGATCTGGGGCGAATAGCGCTCCCCCAATTGACGGGGCGCCAAATTGGTGTTGATGACGGTCTTCTTTCCTGCCAGCAGGCGGCCGTTCACCAGCTGGTAAAGGGCGCTTTGGACAAAGCCTGTGACCATCTCGGTACCCAGATCGTCCATGATGAGCAGATCACATTTCCGGTAACGCTCCGCGTCCTCACAGGCGGCGGGCGATTCCTCAGGGCGGAACTTTTCCTGCTCCAGCTGAGAGAAAATGTGCTCCGCCGTGTCATAGACCACGCTGAATCCCCGCTCACTGACCACCCGGGCAATGCTGGCAGAGAGGAAGGTCTTACCCAGCCCGGGCTGGCCGGTCAGCAGCAGGTTGTCCGCCGCGGGAGAGAAGTGGCGGGCATAGTCCTGACAGATGTCAAAGACCCGCTCCATGTTCTCCCGGGGAGAGCGCTTGCGCTCGCCCCGCTCTTCGCTGTACCAGTCAAAGGAAAAGGTCTCGAAGCTCTGGCTGCCCATATCCAGCAGCTGAGACAGCTCTGCCAGCTGTGCTCGTTTATAATACTCCCGCAGGCAGCGGCAGACCTGACCGTTCTGATAGCCGGTATCGCCGCAGAGGGTGCAGGCCGGCTTCTCCTCCAGATAGTCCGCGGGGTAGCCCATACCCCGCAGCAGCTGGGCGCGTTCCTGCTGCAGTGCCAGATTCTCGTCCCGCAGCACCCGCACGGCAGGCAGCGGGTCGGTTCCCCTCCGCAGCGCGGAGGAGATCAGACGGGACATGGTGCTCCGCAGCTGCTGCTCGATCTCCCGCAGGCGCGGCTCTGCCTGATAGAGCCGGTCGCGGCGGGCAGCAAACTCCGCCCCACGGCGCTGCTTCTCCTCGTCGAATCGCGCCAGCGCCTGACGCATGATCCGTCCATCGTATGACATAAAGCCCCTCCTTTTTCGGGTCTTCCAGACACAGCGGACAAAGCCCTTCCTGTGCAGGGACGGCTTCGTCCTCCCTTTTTACAGATACTCGTCCATCCAGTCGGTTTTTCCGGCAGGGACGGTCTTTTTCTTTTGCGGCGCCTCCTGCTGGCCGGCTTCCACCTGCTCCGGCGTGTGCCAGTTCTGCTGGTGCCAGCGGCGCAGGATCCCGTTGAGATAGCGCCAGTTCAGCTCTTTCTTATAAAACACCGTCTTATCATAGGCCAGCGCCACCGTCTCCGGCGGAAAGCCCATGTCGATCCATTGATTGATATAGCGCTGTTCGCTGTCCACAGGAGGGCGGACGCCCAGCTGCAGCACCTGCATATAGGCGGCGGTCTTCTCCTGCTTGTTGGCATAGTCCTTCAGGTATTTTCCGGCGCTGGTCTGATCCATCAGACCCAGCCGCACCCAATAGGCACCCTCCTTCTCGATCTGCCGCAGGGTAGGGCGGCGGCCTTCGCCGAAACGGCGCTCCATCCGTTCCACACAGTGACACACCAGCAGGTAGATCACATCCACCGGCATACTCAGATCATCATATAGTCCTGCCAAGATCTGCAAGTCTGCCGTTTTCAGCCGCTTGCCCAGCTTTTCCTCCGTCTGGGATACCAGCATGGCAAAGCCGCTGTCGCTTTCCAGCATGTCGCCCAGCTCCTCGCCGGAGTAGGGGCGGGGTTCACCGGAGGGCTGGGGCGGCAGCTGGGAACGCCGCAGAAAGCCCATATCCTGCAGGGCGGATTCCGCCGCGTTCAGCCGCAGCTGGCTCCAGCCCAGCCGCAGCGCCAGTGCTTCCACGGAGACCGGACCGTCTAATCTTTGCAGCAGCAAATACAGCAGCGCCGCGTCGCCGTTGCCGGAGGCCGCCAGCGCGTCGATCTGCGCGGCGGAGAGCACCACGCTCCTCTCCTGTCCGCGGGTAATATAGCCTGACATGGCGTCCTCCTCTCCTTTCCGGTGCGCAGACCAACACGGCGGCACAAATTTCTTCCCTATTCTACACGAAAACTCTCCTTTCGTAAAGCATCCTTGCGAGATTTTCGGAAATTTACAGAAAGTTCTTCCACGGGGAAATTTTTGTGGTATAATGGATTCTGTATTCGTATGATTACCGATGACAGGAGGACGGGAACATGGCAAACCGCGTGACCATGACGATCTGCGGCCAGGATTATACTCTGGTGGCCGATGAAAGCGCCGCTTACATGGAAAAGGTCGGCGC
Organism: uncultured Oscillospiraceae bacterium; assembly: GCA_934569425.1. Lineage (GTDB taxonomy): Bacteria > Bacillota > Clostridia > Oscillospirales > Oscillospiraceae > Vescimonas. The sequence continues at coordinate 9,240 of CAKTKM010000017.1, read as the reverse complement.
GCTGGTGGATCAGAAAATGACCGAGCTGATGGAAAACGCCCATGTCAGCCGCCATGACGCGGCGGTTCTGGCGGCCATCAATCTGGCGGACGAGCTGTTCAAGCAGCAGGACGGTGCCGAAAACCTGCGCCGCCAGCTGAAAACCTATCTGGATGAAGCCACCGCCGCCAAAAACGAGGTCAGCGACCTGAAGCGCCAGCTGTTCAAAGCGCAGCAGCGCAGCGGCAGCGGCAAATGATCGAGCTGCTCTCCCCTGCCGGCTCCCGCGCCTCGCTGGAGGCGGCGGTGCAATCCGGCGCGGACGCGGTGTATATGGGCTTTGGCGCCTTTAACGCCCGCCGCAACGCGAAAAACTTTACCGACACGGAATTTGCTGACGCGGTGGCCTATTGCCATCTGCGGGGCGTACGGGTGTTTCTGACCCTGAACACCCTGCTGACCGACCGGGAATTGCCGCAGGCCGCCGAAACGCTGCGAAAGGCCTCCTCCATGGGGGTGGATGCGGTACTGGTGCAGGACTGGGGCGCGCTGACGCTGGCGCAGGTGGTAACGCCGGATCTTCCCATACACGCCAGCACGCAGATGAGCCTGTTTACCTCCGGCGGCGCCCGCTGGGCGGAACGCTTGGGCATGGAGCGTGTGGTGCTGGCGCGGGAGCTTTCCCGGGAAGACATTGCCGCCATCTGCCGCGGCTGCGGGACGGAGATCGAGGTATTTGTCCACGGTGCGCTGTGCATGTGCTATTCGGGGCAATGCACGATGAGCGCACTGATCGGCCAGCGCAGCGGCAACCGGGGCGCCTGCGCCCAGCCCTGCCGCCTGCCTTACGGCGTCAACGCCCCCTGCAGCAATCAATATCCGCTGAGCCTGAAGGACTCCAATCTGTCGGCGTACCTGCAGGAGCTGGAGGAAATGGGCGTTACCTGTTTAAAGCTGGAGGGACGGATGAAGCGTCCGGAGTATGTGGCGGTCGTCACCTCCATCTACCGGCGGCTTCTTGACGAACAGCGCGGACCCACGGCGGAGGAATCCCGGGCGCTGGCACAGGCCTTTTCCCGGGACGGCTTTACGGACGGTTACTACCGCCGCAGAAAAGGCCCCTCCATGTTCGGCACCCGGCCGGAAAACGCGCCGGAGCCGAAGGAGCTGTTTCAGGAGGCGCGAAAAATCTATGAAAACGGGGAACACAGGCAGATCCCCATTACCCTGCAGGCGGACATTTCAGCGGATCGTCCCGCCACGCTGACTGCCTGCGACGGGGTACACACCGTCACCGTCACCGGCGCTGTGCCGGAGGCGGCGCGAAACCGGGCGCTGACCGCCGACGAAGCGGCGATCCGGCTGAAAAAGACCGGCGGCACTGTTTTCCGCTGCGAGACCGCCGCCGTGACCGTCGGTGACGGCCTGATGCTGAGCGCGGCGTCTATCAACGCCCTGCGGCGGGACGCGCTGGACGCGCTGGCAGCCGCGCGGATCGCTGTGCCGCCGCGCCGGAGCCTTCCCACGCCGCAGCTTCTGCCGGATACGGACATCTCTCCCGACCGGCCGGTGCTGACCTGCTCCATTACCCGTCTTGATCAATTGACTGACGCGGCGGCAGACGGCACGGCGATGATCTACGTTCCCATCCATCTGGTGCCGGAGCTAAGCGGCTATCGCGGCAGGGCGAAGCTCTGCGCGGTGCTGCCCCGCATATGGCGGGACGGCGACGAGCCCGGCTTCCGGAAAATATTGGAGACCTCCCCCGTTCTCTCCGCCGTGGCGGTGGGAAACGCGGGGCATATGGCCATCGTGGAGGGTCTTCCGCTGGAAAAGCGGGGGGACTTCGGATTGAATATCTTCAACTCCCCCGCAGTCGTCTTCTGGCGGGAACAGGGGCTTGACAGTGTAACGCTGTCCTTTGAGCTGCGGCACCAACAGGTGCGGGAGCTTCGCAAGGCGCTGCCCTGCGAGGGCATCGTATATGGCCGCCTGCCGCTGATGATCATGGAAAACTGCGTGATCGGCAACGCAGGCGGCTGTCACGGCGACAAAGCGCTGTGCCGGAACACCAACACGCTGGTGGATCGCACCGGCGCAAAATTCCCGCTGCTGGGGCAGTTTGGCTGCCGCTGCGAGATCGAGAACAGCCGTACCCTCTTTCTGGCGGACAAGCCGGAGTGGCACCGCTGCGGACTGACCTATGCCCGCCTGCGCTTCACCACCGAGACGCCGGAGCAATGCGACGCCGTTCTGCGCCGCTATCAGGGAACGGGCGACTGGGTGCCGGAGGATCTCACCCGGGGACTCTTCTACCGGGGCGTTGAATGAAAACCATCTGTTGTTTTTGCTTTATTTTATACTTATCGTATTTGTTTTTGGGAGAATCATCATGATCGTAAAGATAAAAGCCCTGTCGCCGAAGATCGGCGACACGATCCCCGCGCCGCGGTTTGCCACGGCAGGCAGCGCCGCTATGGATCTGTGCGCCTGTCTGGAGGAGGATGTTGTACTGAAGGCCGGCGCCCGGCAGGTGCTGCCCACCGGCATTGCCATTGCCCTCCCCTGCGCCGATTATGTGGCGCTGATCTGCGCCCGCAGCGGTCTGGCCTCCAAACACGGCATCACCATGGCCAACGGCGTGGGCGTCATCGACAGCGACTACCGTGGTGAGCTGCGGGTCGCGCTTTACAACGAATCCGACACGAATTATGTGATCCATGACGGCGACCGGATTGCTCAATTGATGGTGCTTCCGGTGGTGCAGCCCTCGTTGGAGTTCGTAACGGAGCTGGATGAGACAGAGCGGGGCGCCGGCGGCTTTGGCTCCACGGGAAGGTGAAAAACATGGCAACTATCGTATTGGCCTCCGGCTCTCCCCGCCGGCAGGAGCTGCTGCGGCGCATCGGCATCACGGATTTTGTGATCTCCGTTCCGCAGGTGGAGGAGTCCTGCCCCGAGGGACTGACGCCGGAGGAGACCGTCTGTCATATTTCCCGCCAAAAGTCCCTTGCGGTACAGGCGGAACCGGATCATATTGTCATTACCGCCGATACCATGGTGTTTCTGGATGCTCAGCGGCTGGGCAAGCCCCAGGACGAGGCAGACGCCCTGCGGATGCTGCGGGAATTGCAGGGACGCCATCACACGGTATGCACCGGCGTGACCGTGCGCCGGGGCGGGACGCTTCTGACCCGCGCACAGGCCACACAGGTCTGGTTCCGCTCCGCCACAGAGCAGGAGCTGCGCAGCTACATCCGCAGCGGTGAGCCGATGGATAAGGCCGGTGCCTATGGCGTGCAGGGTCTCGGTGCGCTGCTGGTGGAGCGGATCGACGGCGACTTTTTCAATGTGATGGGGCTGCCGCTGGTTCTGCTGAGCCGGATGCTGGCGGAATTCGGCGTGACGCTGCTGTAAAGGACTTTTTTATGAAACGATTCTTTTCCAAAAACGGCATATGGCTGCTGGCCGGCGTGGCGGTGATCGTGGTGGTGCTGTGCATTATCTCCGCCGTCAGCTCCGGCACGCCGCTGCTGCGGAACATTGCCGGTGTCATCGCCTCCCCCTTCCGGTCCGCCGGCTCCGCCGTGGCCGGTTGGTTCAGCGATGTGGGCGGCCATTTTGACTCGGTAGCCGACCTGCAGCAGGAGAATGAAGCGCTGCGGACAAAGGTCTCCGAGTTGGAGCGTCAGCTGCGGCAGGCGCAGAAGGACAGCGAGGAAAACCAGCGTCTGCGGGAGCTGCTGGATCTGCAAAGCCAGCGGCAGGATCTGAAGACCCTGTCCGCCCGCGTGACCGAGCGCCCCGTCACCAACTGGGTCAGCACGCTGACGCTGAATCAGGGAACCGCCTCCGGCGTGACCATTGGCGACTGTGCCATTGACCAGTACGGCAATCTGGTGGGCGTGGTAACGGACGCGGGCATGAACTGGTGTTCCGTCACCACCATTCTGGATACCGCCAGCTCCATCGGCGCCACGGTGTTCCGCACGGAGCAGGTGGCGGTAGCGCAGGGACAGCTGGGACTGATGAGCGAAGGCCTTCTGTCCCTGACCTATCTGGAAAACGCGGAGGATCTGATCGCCGGCGATCTGGTGGTGACCTCCGGTCTGGGCGGGTACTATCCCGCCGGGCTGTGTATTGGCACGGTGACGGAGTTGCGCACCGATACCGGCGGGCTGACCCAGTACGCTGTGATCCAGCCCAAGACGGACATCGGTTCCCTGACGCAGGTGTTTGTGATCACCGACTTTGACGTGGTGGAGTAACGGCATGACACGACAAACGCTGACTCTGAAATGGGTATTCTACGCCCTGTGGTCTCTGGTCTTTCTGCTGGCGCAGCAATTGCTGCTGCCGCGGATCACCATCGGCGGCGTGCATCCCTTTGTGCTGCCTGCCATGGCGGCCATTGCCGCTTCTTTTGAGGAGCGGCGGGAAGGCCCCGCCTATGCGCTGGTGCTGGGGCTGGTCTGCGACACGCTGCTGCCAGGGGTTTTTCCCTGCTTTTACGCCATCACCCTGACCGCTTCGGCGGCGCTGGCACATCTGGCGGCGCGGCACCTGATCATGCCGGGCGTCGTCTGTTCTCTGGCCGTCTCCGTCGGAGCGCTGCTGATCACGGATCTGTTCAACATTACCGCGTTTACCTATTCCACCGGCACGCCCCTGTCGGCCTCCCTGTGGCTGACGGCACGGGAGATCCTGCTGTCGCTGCCCTTTGCCATGGTAGTGCATCTGGTATTTTCCCGCGTACACCGGCGGTTTTCCGGCCAGTAAGCTTTTCCCGCTGAAAGGAGCGTTCCTTCCATGATGAAAAATCCCCATCCTTCCCAAAGCCGGCTGTATATGCTGGTCGCGGCGCTGGGTCTGATGCTGCTGGTATTCGTGATCGCCTTATATGATGCGCAGATCATACACGGCAGCGAAAACCGCGCCAAGTCCATCGTCTCCAACGCCACATGGCAGTCGGTGGAAGCCAGCCGCGGCATTCTTACCGACCGTAACGGCAAGGTACTGGTCTCCAACCGTCTGGCCTACACGCTGACCTTCAGCAAGCAATCTTTTCAAAGCGACAGTGAGCTCAACGCCGCCATCTGGCGGCTGATCGACCTGTGCCGTCAGTCTGATGTGGCTTGGGTAGACACGCTGCCCCTGTCGCAGCGCGCTCCTTATCTGTATCTCGCCTCCCGGGACGAGGAAAATTTTACCAAATTTTTGGAGAAAAACAAGCTGAACGCGAAAAGCAATTCCTCAGAGTTGCTGCGCTCCCTGCGAACGCTGTTTCAAATCGACAGCAGCTATACGGATCAGCAGGCACGACTGATCGCCGGCGTACGGTATGAGCTGGCGGGACGGGACAGCTATGTATTTGCCGAGGACGTTCCCACGAAGCTGATCTCCCAGATCACCGACGGCGGCTTTGCCGGCGTCACCACAGGACAGTCCTCGATCCGCGCCTATAACACCACCTATGCCGCCCATTTGCTGGGGCGCATCACCCGCATTTACGCGGAGGATTGGGAGCAGTACCGGGAAAAGGGCTATTCCATGGACGCCCTGGTGGGCGAAAGCGGCGTGGAACGCGCCTTTGAAGACTGGCTTCACGGCGACAACGGCACGCGCCTTGTCACCACCGACGACAAAGGCAAGATCACCGGCGAGGTCTACATGCAGGAGCCGAAGCCCGGCGGCACGGTAGCGCTGACGCTGGATCTGGATCTGCAGGCCGCCATGGAGAATTCTCTGGCCAAAACCATTGAAAGCATGAACGACCAGGACAGTGACCAGCGGGGCGGCGCCGCCGCGGTGATCAAGGTCGGCTCCGGCGAGGTGCTGGGTCTGGCCTCCTATCCCACCTTTGACCTGTCCACCTTTGCCCAGAACTATAACGAGCTGCTGGAGGATGAGCGGCTTCCCATGTTCAACCGCGCCGTCAACGGCACCTACGCCCCCGGCTCCACCTTTAAGATGAACACCGCCGTGGCAGCGCTGGAGTCCGGTATCATCACCCCCTCCTCCGTTATTCAGGACAAGGGCGTCTATACCTTCTACGAGTATCCCCAGCCCTGGTGCTGGGTCTGGCCGCTGGGCTACACCCATGGCCGGGTCAATGTCAGCGACGCCATCGCCGTTTCCTGCAACTACTTTTTCTACGAGGTCGGCCGCCTGACAGGCATCCAGACCATCGACGACTACGCCACACAGTTCGGTCTGGGACGCTCCACCGGTATCGAGATCGGCGACAGTGTAGGTGCGCTGGCCTCGCCGGAATACGCCGAGGCGCATGATCTGGAATGGACGGACGGTCAGACACTGACCGCCGCCATCGGCCAGTCCTATAACCTGTTCACACCGCTGCAGCTGGCCAACTACATTGCCACGCTGGTAGGCGGCGGTGAGCATTATCAGGCGCACCTGCTGAAAAGCGTAAAGAAATACGACAACAGCAAACTGCTGTACGTCTATGACACGCCTCCGGAAAACACAGTAGAGATGTCCGAGAGTACGGTGGAAGCGGTGAAGCAGGGTATGCATGCACTGACCACCGGCTCACTGGCCGGTGCCTTTGCCGATTGCGTGGTGTCCGCCGGTGCCAAGACCGGCTCGGCGCAGATCGGTACCGAAGTGGCCAACGGCGTATTCGTTGCCTTTGCCCCCTATGAGGATCCGGAGATCGCCGTAGCCATCGTCATTGAAAAAGGCGGCGCCGGAGCGGCGCTGGCCTCCACCGCCGTGGAGATTATCAACGCCTACTTTTCCAGTGGCCTCAGCGGCGACGCCGCAGGCGAAAACACCCTGCTGAAATGACTCCCCTCTCCATCCACCTTCGGCGGCCCTGACGGGCCGCCACGCCCTTTTTGTGACTATGACCGTTTTTGATTCCCGTGATACGCGCTATAAGTCCCCCTTCGGTGCCGTGTCCTGCGGCACCCCCGTGACCTTTACCGTTACGCCGGAGACGGGTTTTTCCCGCTGCACGCTGCTGACCTTCGGCGAGTTTGCCGGTTTGCGCAGCGAAACACCGCTTCTCCCCTGCTCCGACGGCTTTTCCGGCCGGTTTACGGCGCCGAACGATCCCGATCTGGTGTGGTACTCCTTTTGCTTTACCCGTCCTGACGGCAGCGCCGCTTATCTGGGACGCAACGGCTGGGGTGAACGGGACAGCCGCCAGCCATGGCAGCTGACGGTATATGAAGATCGCCCCACACCGGAGTGGTTCGGGCAGGGCATTACCTACCAGATTTTCCCAGACCGTTTTTGCCGCGACACGCTGCCTGATGCAAAGGGTCTGCTGGGACAGCGAACGGTACACAGCGACTGGGATGAGCCGCCCCGCGTGGGACCCGATCCGCTGACCGGCCGCTGGAACAGCGACTTTTTTGGCGGCACGCTTCGGGGCGTCTGCAGCAAACTGGACTACCTGCAAAGCCTGTCTGTCACCACCATTTATCTCAACCCCATTTTTTACGCGGCCAGCAGCCACCGGTATGACACAGCGGATTACCTGACCGTGGATCCCATGCTGGGAACAGAGGATGACCTGCGGACGCTGTGTGCAGAGGCGAAAAAGAGGGGCATCCATGTACTGCTGGACGGCGTGTTCAATCATACCGGCGATGACAGCCTCTATTTTAATCGCAGCGGCTTTTTCCCCACCGCCGGCGCATATCAGAGCAAGACCTCGCCATGGTACAACTGGTTCTGCTTTCAGCATTGGCCGGATACCTATGACGCATGGTGGGGCATCGACACCCTGCCCGCCGTCAACGAAAATGCTCCGGACTATCGGGACTTTATCATCCGCGGACAGGACAGCGTCATCCGCCGCTGGCTGCGCTGCGGCGCGGACGGCTGGCGTCTGGATGTGGCGGATGAGCTGCCGGACGATTTTATCGCAGAGATCCGCGCCGTGATGGAGCAGGAAAAGCCCGGCAGCTACCTGCTGGGCGAGGTATGGGAGGACGGCAGCAACAAGATCGCCTACTCCCGCCGCCGCAGGTACCTGCTGGGGCGGGAGACCCACGGTCTGATGAACTATCCCCTGCGGACAGCTATTCTGGATTACATCTGTCATGGTGACGCGGCAGCCTTCCGCGATGCCATGGAGGAACAGCGGGAGAACTATCCCCCCGCCGCCTTTTACGGTGGGCTGAACATTTTAGGTACCCATGATACGCCCCGCATCCTGACGCTGCTGGGGGCGGAGAGCGTGCCGGACTCGAAGGAAGCCCGTGCCGCCTATCACCTGTCGGCCGCTCAGCGGCGGCAGGCTGTCCGCCGTCTGACGCTGGCGCTTATGCTGCTGTTTACCTTTCCCGGCTCCCCCACCATTTATTATGGGGATGAAGCCGGTCTTGAGGGCTTTGAAGATCCCATGAACCGCCGCACCTTTCCCTGGGGGCGGGAGGATCCCGCGCTGCTGTCGCTTTACCGAACTCTGGGCAGGCTGCGGACGCAGCGTCCATCCCTGCAAATGGGCTCCCTTGAATACCTGACCGTTGAGGGCGGCCTGCTGATCTTCCGCCGCTCCTGCCGGAACGAGGAGACCTATACCCTGCTGAACACCGGTTCTGCGGCACGGGAGGTCTGTCTTCCATGGCCGTCCACCTTTGCCGTGGATGCCGTGACCCTGCAAAAGTTCTGGGTGCATGACGGGCTCCTTCGGCTGACGCTCCCTCCCTATGACGGTTTGATTTTACTGTGACCTCTGTTGGGGAATGTTTCATGTGAAACATTCCCCAACAGTTGCTTTATCCTTTGTTTCACATGAAACATTCCGGCAGTTTTTCGCAAATTTTGATGACCCGGGCCGAAAAAACTATTGAAACCTATGGCTTTTGTGGTATACTGTACCTATTATAGAAAAATAGCAAAGGCGAGGAAAGTAACCGTGGCAAAAATCGTTGCGATCGTGAACCAAAAGGGCGGCGTTGGCAAGACCACCACCTGTGTCAATCTGGCGGCCGCCGTGGCGCAAACCGGCAGGCGGGTGCTGCTGTGCGACTTTGACCCGCAAGCCAACGCCACCTCCGGCATGGGAGTTGACAAATCCGCCTCCAACGGCGTATATGACGTGATCATCAACGGCGCCGAGACGGAAAAGGCCGTTGTCTCCACCCCCTTCGGGGATGTGCTGCCCAGCAGCAAGGCGCTGGCCGGCGCGGGCGTGGAGATGATCGGTCTGCCTGATCGTCAGTTCCTCTTAAAGCAGGCACTGCGGCAGGTATCCGCCCGCTACGACTTTATCTTTATCGACTG
>CAKTKM010000016.1 GCA_934569425.1 uncultured Oscillospiraceae bacterium | reverse complement strand
AGATAAAGCTCTGTACCTCCTCCAAAAGATGAGTGGACAGCAGCACCGTTTCATGCTCCTCCAAAATCCCCAGCAGCACCTTGTAGAAGTCCTCACGGTTGAATACATCGTTTCCGGCAAAGGGTTCATCCATCAGGATGTAATCCGCCCCCTGAGACAGTGCCATCACCACTTCAAACTGGTTCTTCATCCCGGCGGAAAACGTCCGCAGGGGACGGTCCGCAGGCAGGGCAAAGAAATCCATCAGCGCCAGAAAACGTTTTTCGTTGAAACGTGGAAAATGCGCCTGATAGAAGTCCCGGTGCGCTTTTGGCGGCAGGGCGGGAAAGAAGGAGTGTTCACAGGTGGCAAAGCTGAGACGGTCGATGTTCTTTTCCGTGATGGGCGCGCCATCCAGCGTTACCGTTCCTTCATGGGGCAGCAGTCCCAGCACGCACTCCATCAGCGTGGTCTTGCCGGCGCCGTTCTCGCCGAACAGCCCTACGATCTCACCTTGAGGCAGGGTCAGGGATACCTCCCGCAGCGCTTCGGTCTTCCCGTATTTCTTACTGAGGTTTTTGATCTCGATCATATGACATTCCTCCTTATGACAGGTGTTGTGAGTAGGGCGAGTTGAAAATGGCCTGCATGACTCTCTGAAGGTTCTCCGGTGTAGGCAGGCACTCCCGGGGCGTGGCAAAGCGCCAGACAAGCCACGTCAGCAGCACCATCACCGCGCCCAGCACCAGCGCCAGCGCCGCTGCCAGCAGCGGCACGCTCCACACCTGCCGCCGCAGCAGCCGTCCGCCGTCCGGCAGGCGGCGCATGAGATAGATGCTGCGGCTGCCCTGATAGTAGGCGCTATACAGCACCGCGGCCAACAGCAGCGACAGTCCCGCCGCCGCGGCGGTGATGTATACCGTGGGCATGAGATACAATCCAAAATTGGGAATCATGGCATCCTCCCGCAATACCCAGCGGTCAATCATCCCATCGGATACAAGCCGGTACAGCTCCCGCCGGTCAGGGCAATAGACACACAGAAACACGATGCTGCACACCAGTACCAGCAGAATCAGAAGACCCAGGATCCATGTATGCACCTGTTTTGCGTCCATATTGGGCGGCAGCAGTTCCGCCCATTTGCGGTCAAGCTTTCGTTCACGTTTCATCGCCGGCACCTCGCAGGATCGTCACCAGCGCCCCGCCGGCCACCGCCAGCAGCAGCACCAGCAGGATAAACAGGGTGTCACGTCCCATGTCGTAGAAAAAGGACAGGATGGTCAGCCCCACCGCCGCCAAGATCAGCACGTTGAATTTCCCCTGCCGCTGGCAGCAGGCAAAGGCCACGGAGCTGAGACTCACCGCCAGCACCGATGTGATCCCCAACGCCCACACAGCCGTGTCCCGCAGGGGGATAAGATGGTGCAGAAAGGTATCGTCATAACACAACAGCAACAGGCTCTGGGGACCATAGTGATAGTTGGCATGCTCGTAGGTCACGTCCGCTCCCAGCCGCAGTGCCATCACGCCGTACAGTACCGCCGCCAGCAGCGCCCAGAAGATCACCAGCAGCGCCGCATGGTAGCCGCTCCACAGCAGGGCGGCCCGCCTTTCCTTCACCCGCAGCCGCCGGACGGTGTAGCCGCTCTTCACGCCATAGCCGCAGCCGGTCAGACTCATGACCGCCGCGATGGCCGCAAAGCCCGCGGCGCACACGACCGGTGCATGCCCCTTGGCTGCCACGCCCTCCAGCTTTCCATAAACGGTAATCGCCTGCATGGTCTCTCCTGTTTCGGAATCGACACCCATGTTCTCCGTCACTTCGCCGATGGGGACACGGTAGGTCATGATCCCCGCCGCCAGTACCGTCACCAGTATGATGACCAGTATCGGATAGAGATTCCATCGGGCGTACAGCCCCACCGTGGATAGGTATTTGTTCATTGGTCCTCCTCCTCATACAGCTTTTCCACCAGCGCGGCGGCCTCTTTCCTGTTCAGACCCATACGCTTCATGTCCCGCACCGCCGTGCGCAGCCAGTCCTCCGTCATCTCCCGCCGCAGGGCGGCACGCTGCGCTTCCGTAGCCTGCACATAGCTTTTCGCCCCCGGATGAGACTGCACCAGCCCCTCTTCTTCCAACAGGCGATACGCCTTCTGGACAGTGTTTGGGTTTACCGTCAGGCAGGCCGACAGCACCCGGCGGGAGGGCAGCTCCTCCCCATCGGCAATCGTACCGGCGGCCAATCCCTGCTTGATGTAGCGCATGATCTGCAGATAGATGGGCTGTCCCTCCGTCTGGACAAAGCCCGCAAAGTCCATCAATGTCTCCGCCTCCTTTCTACTGTATTAGTCGTGTGATACAGTTTGTAACTGTATTATACGCATAACACAGTTCTTCTGTCAACTGTTTTTTTGAAGAATTTTACATAAATTTTACAAAACGCCACCTGCGGATTTGACATTGTCCTGCTATGCTGACAATGGATGTAAAAGGAAAGTAAAACATACACAAGGAGAAGAGCAATGGATATTTTCAAGGTGCTGACCATGATCGGCGGACTGTGCCTGTTTCTGTTCGGCATGGACATCATGGGCAAGGCGCTGGAGCGCCGGGCAGGCGGCCGGCTGCGCACCCTGCTGGACAAAATGACCAGTAATGTGTTTGCCGGGTTTCTGACCGGTCTGGGTATTACCGCCATCATCCAGAGTTCCTCGGCCACCACGGTGATGGTGGTAGGCTTTGTCAACTCCGGATTGATGACCCTGCGGCAGGCCATCAACGTCATTATGGGCGCCAACGTAGGCACCACTGTCACCGCATGGCTGTTGAGTCTCGCGGGTATTGACGGTCAAAGTCTTTGGGTCAATCTTCTGAAGCCCTCCTCCTTTACGCCGGTACTGGCGCTGGTGGGCATTATCTTCTATATGTTCTGCAAGGACGGTAAAAAGCGGGACACCGGCACCATCCTGCTGGGCTTTGCCACGCTGATGTTCGGCATGGAGACCATGAGCGGCGCCGTAGCGGGTCTGCGGAATGTTCCCGGCTTTGCCGAGCTGTTCATTCTGTTCAAAAATCCCATCCTCGGCGTGCTGGTGGGGGCGGTGCTGACAGGCATCATCCAATCCAGCTCCGCTTCCGTGGGCATTTTGCAGGCACTGGCCGCCACCGGTCAGGTCAGCTATGCCGCCGCCATCCCCATCATCATGGGTCAGAATATCGGCACCTGTGTCACGGCGCTGCTGGCTTCGGTAGGTACCAGCAAAAACGCCCGCCGTGCCGCCGTGGTACATCTGATGTTCAACGTCATTGGTGTCACGGTGCTGCTGACGGTGTTCTGCATCGTCAAGGCCGTCTTCGCGCCGGCGCTGCTCCATGAGCCAGCCACCATGTACGGCATCGCCATTGCCCACTCCGTGTTCAACCTGCTGTGTACCGCCATGCTGCTGCCCTGCGGCGATCTGCTGGAAAAGCTGGCTGTCCGTCTTGTCCCCGACACGGCGCAGAAGGAGGAGCGTGTAACGCTGGACGAGCGTTTGCTGGCCACCCCCTCGCTGGCGCTGGGGCAATGCCGTGCCGTGGCGAGAGATATGGCGCAGTGTGCCGTCCGGGCGCTGGAAAACGCTCTGACCGCCTTTGACCACTACACACCGCAGCTGGCGGAGAGCATCCGCGCCGACGAGGATCGCTGCGACCACTATGAGGATGTGATCGGTACCTATCTGGTAAAGCTCAGCACCCAGAGGCTTGGGCAGGCCGAAAGCGAGGAAGCCACTGAACTTTTGAAGATCATCGGCGATTGGGAGCGTATCTCCGACCATGCCGTCAATGTGCTGGAATCCGCGGAAGAGCTGCGGGAAAAGCACCTTTCCTTCAGCGACAGCGCCAAAGCGGAGCTGGCCGTCCTGTGCCGTGCCACAAAGGATATTCTGACGCTGACCGGTACCGCCTTTTTGCAGCAGGACGCGAACACCGCCATGAAGGTAGAGCCGCTGGAGCAGGTCATCGACACCCTGAAGGAACAAATGCGTACCCGTCACATCCTGCGTTTGCAGCAAGGACAGTGCAGCATCGAGACAGGCTTTGTCTGGTCCGATCTTCTGACGGATCTGGAGCGGGTCTCCGACCACTGCTCCAACATCGGCGGCTGCGTCATTGACGCCAACCATCACAACCTGAGCCTTCACGAAACGCTGCAGGATATTCGTCAGAACGACGACAGCTTCCGCCGCCGCTTCCACGATTGTCTGGAAGCCTATCCATTACCCGCCCTCCCCTCTATGTAAAATAGGAAGAGCGCCGCTGCCTAAAGCAGCGGCGCTCTTCCGTTTTCTCTGCGCGTTTTCTATCCTTACAAATAGTCCCTGATGTCCGCCGCCAGCTTTTCCTCCAGCGCGATCAGACGTTTGGTAATGTCCTTGGATGTCTCGTCCGCCGCCTTGTACAGATACCGGCTCAGGGACTTGACGCCCATGTTGCACCCATCCGTCATCAGGTCGGCGATCGTTTGATCCGAGTCGTCCATCCCCAGCTTTACGCCGGTTTTCATGTGGGACATTCCCTTGACGATGGGGTTGGGATCCTTCCCCTCGTCTCCGTATCTGTCCAGCAGCGATCGGATCTCTGCTTTCAGCTTATCGTGTCCCGTCTTGCAGTCCGTCAGCAGACGGCGAAAGTCCTTGTTCTCCACACGCCCGGTCACTTTCTCAATAGATGACACGCCCATCTTAATGCCCGCGTCGCACTCCCGCAGCAGCCGGATCGTATCCGGTTCCACCATCGGCCATCCCTCCTTTGTTCAGATGGCCGTAGTGTACCCCGCGGAGCAGTATTTTACACGCATTTCTGCGCTGCGAAAACGGCGGTGATGCCCAGTGCCACGCTGACGGCCGCATACAACACCGCCTGCGCCGTTTTGCCGCTCTGCAAAAGCTGCACCGTTTCCAGCGAGAAGGTGGAGAATGTAGTAAAGCCACCGCAGAAGCCCACCTTCAAAAGCAGCACCAGATGTGGATCCCATCCGCCGTGTTTTCCTGCCGCCGCCATGATCAGTCCGATACAGAAGGCACCGGCAACGTTGATGCCCAGCGTAATGACAGGAAAGCCCGCCGTGACCGGCAATTTTCCCAGCAGATAACGGCTGACGGAGCCAACGGCGCCGCCCAGCGCCACAAACAGGCAATCCAGCAGCATACGCATATCACTCCGCTCCGTCCGTCTTTTCCGCCTGCCGCGCCGCTACAATGTTGACGTACAGCTCCTCCGGCTTGTGGGGCTTCACCCACAGGTTCCACACCAGCAAAAAAGCCGACACCAGCACCATCACCGCCGAAAGCGCCTGCGACACGCGGATGGGCGCTCCGCCGATGGTCCAGTTGAACAGGTACAGACTGTCTGTCCGTAGCCCCTCGATCCAGAACCGGCCAATGCCGTACCAGAAGAAATAGAACAGCATATTTTCACCGTCAAACTTCCGATGCCTGGCAATGACCAGTACGATCAGCAGCAGCCCCACCAGATTCCACAGGCTCTCGTACAAAAACGTGGGATGAACCTCGATCAGCTCTCCGGTCTTCAGCGTCAGCTGCATCCGGCAGAACACGGTGGTCTCGCTGCCAAACGCCTCGCGGTTCATGAAGTTGCCCCACCGGCCAATGATCTGGCCGATCAGCAGTCCCATCACCACAAGGTCGGTCATGGCGAAAAGCCGGAAGCCCTTACGCTTCGCCATGATGACCGCCAAGATCACCACAGCGATGACCGTACCGTAGATGGCCATGCCGCCGTCCCAGATCGCCACGGCCTTGCCCCAGTTAAAGGCGCCGTCCGCGTCACGAAACCGGTCCAGATAGAAAATAACATAGTAGATACGGGCTCCGATGACGCCGGCAGGGATCCCCCACAGCAGGCAGTCCATCAAGTTGTCCTCGCTGATGCCGTAATGCACCCGCTGACGCATACAGAACACCGCCGCCAGCAGCAGGCCGCAGGCGATAATGATACCGTACCAGTAAATACCGTGGCCAACGTCGATGGCCTTGGAGGACGCGGTAAACGCCCAGTCACCGAACAGTCCCGGAAAGCGGATGGGACTGTCGGTCATAATCATACCGTTCGTAGCTGCTCACTCCTTTGTCTGTTGGGAAACGGGATCGATGATGGACAGGGCGCAGCGCTCCTCCACCAGATTCTCGGCAATAAAGTCCAGCACGTCCTGCGCGGAGATGCTGTCGTAGATCTCCGGGAAGCGGTAAGGATCATAGTCGTGGAACTTACCCTCCGCCATAGAAACGGCGATCCCCTCAAAGCTGTTGAGCGCCTTCAGCGCCGTTCCGAAATTGGCGTTGCGCAGGCGCAGGTAATAGGCGGGATCGATGCCCTCCCGCACCAGCCGCTGTGCCTCCTCCAGCACGGCTCGCACTACCGCGTGCGGGTCATTGCTGTCGCCGCCGAGGTAGACATAAGCCGCGCCGGGCAGAATGTCATAGCTGCACCCGAAGGAGCCGTTGATGAGTCCCTGACTGTAAAGCCGGGCGTACAGCGGACTGGACTCGCCCGCCAGCACGTCAATCGCAAGCTCGCCCAACGCCGTGCTGCGGGCCTGCGCCTCGCCGCCGTGCTGGGGCGGGCATTTGAAGCCCGCCATAAAGGTGGGCATTGCGATCTCCATGGCGCCGCGGGTCTCTTTTTGACAGGGAGTCAGCGGTTCCTCATCGCCGTAGTCGCGGGGGATCCGCGCTCCGCTGGTCTTCGGCAGCACTTCCTCCGCCAGACGCAGTACCTCGTCGCCGTCCACATCGCCCACCACCACAAGGCACATATTGCCGGGGGTATAAAAGGCCTTATGACAGTCGTACAGCGTCTGGGCAGTGATCTGCCGAATGCTCTCCACGCTACCGGCAATGGGGGTGCGGGCAGGACTGTGGTGATACAGCCCCTGCATCAGCTGCTTATAGCACTGCCACTCCGGGTTATCCTCGATCATGCCGATCTCCTGCCCGATGATCCCTTGCTCCTTCTCCACCGATTCCTCAGTGAAATAGGGAACCGACACGAAGGACAGCAGGATCCGCAGATTCTCATAAAACCGCTCCGTGGAGCTGAAATAGTAGCAGGTGATGGCGTTGGAGGTAAAAGCGTTGGGCTCCGCGCCGTTTTTCGCCAACTCCTGCAGGGCGTTGCCCTCGGCGGTGTCGAACATCTTATGTTCCAGATAGTGCGCGATACCGGCAGGGGTGTCCAGCCATTCGCCGTTCAGCTGGAATTTCATATCCATCCCGCCGTAACGGGTGGCAAACAGGGCGTATTTCCGCTGGAAGCCCTTCTTGGTCACAATACACACCGGCAGGCCGTTGGGCAGCGTCTCCCGGCGGACGGTCTCGCCAATGCGGGTATAGTTGGTCAGCATACGCCCGCCTCCTTTCCCTTCAGGAAAAATACCGTATCCAGATGGCAGCTGCGGGCAGCCTTCCGCACCCGCTCCGGCGTTACATCACGCAGCGCCTCCATCAGCTCCTCCGGTGTCTCCTCGCCGCCGGTAGCCGTCTGTCCCAGATAGTAGTTCACCAGCGCGTGCTGGGAATCGGACAGTGCCGTCAGGGACGAACACATGGTGGCAAGGGCGCCCTGCCACTCCCAGTCCTCCCACTGACCCTCTTTCACCATCTCCAGCTGATGCAGGATCTCATCGTGCGCCCGCTGAAAATCTCCGGTCTCGATCCCGGAGGAAACAGTCATGATCCCCTTGGCACGGGCATAGCTGGAGGAGGCATAGTAGCACAGTGACAGCTTTTCCCGCACATTCAGAAACAGCTTGGCGTTGCTGGTACCGCCAAAGAGAAGATTGGCCATGATCATAGCGGGTACATCGTCTGTATCGCAGCGCCAGCCCATCGACAGCTTCCCCTGCGTCACGTCCATCTCCTCAGTGAGGTAGCGGGGCTCCGCAGGTGCTGCCAAACGCATGATGGGCGCATCTTTTGCCACCACGCCACGGGGCAGCGCGGCAAAGGCGCGCCGCAGCGCCCCCTCTACCCGCTCCTGACGGGCGCTGCCGCAGTAGAACATCTCCACGCGGCTGGTAGCAAGCACATGGCGGTAGTGGTCAAACAGTTTATGTTGGTTCAGCTTGGCGGCGGACTGCTCATCCCCCAGCCGCAGCACGCCATAGGGCTCGCCTGCGCACATCTCCTGCATCAACCGCACATCCGCCCAATCCTGCTTGTCGTTGCGGATGGCTCGGATGGCGTCGATCAGGTTCTGTTTCTCGCTGTCCACATAATCCGGCAGGAAATGTCCACCCTTGGTCACAGGGTCGAGAAACAGCTCACCCAGCAGATCGGCCACCGGCTCCAGCAGCTTCTCGCCCGCCGGCGCAAAGGCGTCGTCAATGACCGAGGCCACAAAGCCGATACACTGGCGTTCCCCCTTCTTACCCACGGTATAGTCGATCTGGGCGCCGTACAGGGTATCCAGCGCGGCGGACAGGCGCTCCATATCCGGGCAGCGCATGGTTCCCCGCCGCAGTACCGCCGGCAGCAGCGCGTTGGCGCTGGCCGTCTCCTTCGCGAGGGGCAGCACCAGGTGGACGCTCAACACGCTGGTCTTGAATTTATCGGCAGGCAGATACGTCAAAAATACGTTCTGCATGATCTCTTTTCGGTTCTCGTACACAGCTTACCTCCCAAGTACAGTAATACGCCATATAGTATACACCAATCCCCCCAACTTGAAAAGAGTTATTTGCCGCCCGCAACCATGATTGACGTACGGCGCGTCATGGAGTATAATGTCGGTATTCTTATACGAAGAGGTGATCTCATGACTGCCGTTCAGCGCCGCAACGCCATTTATCAGCAGCTCTCCAACGCCAGCACCCCCATCAGCGCCACCACGCTGGCGCAGCGCTTCTCTGTCACCCGTCAGGTCGTGGTGGGAGACGTGGCACTGCTGCGAGCCGAAGGCCGCTGCATTACCGCCACGCCCCGTGGCTACATCATCCCCGCCGAGACCGGTCTGCGCCGCGTCATCGCCTGCCACCACAGCGCTGAGGATACCCAGCGTGAGCTGTTTGCCATCGTAGACAGCGGCTGCACCGTAGTGGATGTGATCGTGGAGCATCCCGTTTACGGCCAGCTGACTGCGCCGCTGGCGCTGTCCAGCCGCTACGATGTGGAGCAGTTTATCCGGCGGATGGCGGAATCCCACGCCCAGCCCATCAGCGCCCTGACCGGCGGAGTACATCTGCACACCCTCTCCTGCCCCAATGAGGAGGCCTTTGTGCATCTGCAGGAGGCTCTGGCCGATATGGGACTGCTGTACGACGCCAACTGAAAAGCAGCAAAACACCTCCGTGCGTGTCTCACGGGGGTGTTTTCTGATTCTGGAGAAGCTCCTTATTTCTTTTTTGCAGGAATCAGCGCAAGAAGCAGCCCAAGGAAGCCCAGCACTGTGAATACCGCATTCCACTGAAAATCAAAAAGATACACCGCCTGATGACCAAAGCCCAGCATACACAGAATACTGAAAAAAATGATCGCTATGCCCTTCAGGATCCTTTCCATATTTGCTTACCTCCTGCGGTTCCGCTCGCCGTATCCGAAATCACCTGACACCATTATACAGAAAATCTGTAGGCGGGACAAGTTTTTTTCACGACCACGCGGATCAGCGCTCTCCCGCAGAACCAGGCTATTGACAAATCCCTCAAGTTGTTTATAATAAAGTGGACATGTGTCTTGACATACGTCCGCTTTATTTTTGGGATTTGAGGTACATACTATGGAAAAGGTTCGGGCATTTCTGGCACGGAAGAACATTGTTTTCTCCGCCAGGCGCTATTTTATCGACGCCATGTCCGCCATGGCGCAGGGCCTGTTCTGCACGCTGCTGGTGGGCACCATTCTGGACACCATCGGCAAGCAGTTCGGCATCGGCTTTCTGACTGACACATTTCTGACCATCAAGCAGGGTGACGTGACCTTCTATTACACCATCGGCGGTTTCTGCTCGCTGATGGTGGGTCCGGCCATGGCCGTGGCCATCGGTAAGGCTCTGGAGGCCCCTCCGCTGGTGCTGTTCTCCCTGATCACCGTGGGCTTTGCCACCAATGTGCTGGGCGGCACAGGCGGCCCTCTGGCCGTGTTCTTTGTAGCGATTTTGGCCGCCGAGGTGGGCAAGGCCATCAGCAAAGAGACCAAGATCGACATTCTGGTGACGCCCATCGTCACCATTCTGGCAGGCATCGGCTTTGCGGCGCTGGTGGCGCGGCCTATCGGCACAGCAGCCACCTCCGTTGGTGATGCCATCAAGTGGGCCACCGAGCTGCAGCCCTTCTTCATGGGCATTCTGGTGTCCGTCATCATCGGCGTGGCGCTGACGCTGCCCATCTCCTCCGCCGCCATCTGCGCTTCCCTTGGCTTGACCGGGCTGGCAGGCGGCGCTGCCGTGGCGGGCTGCTGTGCCCAGATGGTCGGCTTTGCCGTCATGAGCTTCCGGGAAAACCGCTGGGGTGGTCTGGTGGCGCAGGGCATCGGCACCAGTATGCTGCAAATGGGCAACATCATCCGCAACATCCGTATCTGGATCCCGCCCACGCTGGCATCCGCCGTTACCGGCCCGCTGGCAACGTGCCTGTTCAAGCTGGAGATGAACGGCGCCGCCGTGTCCTCCGGTATGGGTACCTGCGGCTTTGTGGGACAGATCGGCGTATATACCGGCTGGGTCAACGATGTGGCCAGCGGCGCAAAGGCCGCCATCACAGGCGTTGACTGGCTGGGGCTTCTTCTGATCTCCTTCGTGCTGCCCGCCGTGCTGACGTGGCTGTTCGCCCTCCCGCTGCGGAAATGGGGCTGGATCAAGGACGGCGATCTGACGCTGGATCTGTAGGCAGGAATCCCCGATTGACAAACCGCAGTGCATTGCCTATAATGACGGTAGAATCCAATTCTGTCGAGTGTCCCGCCTGTGGCGGGGAGAATAGGGAATCGGGGGAAGCTCCCGAACGGTGCCGCCGCTGTGATCCCGCAGGCATGGCCTGCGGGTAAGTCAGAAGACCTGCTCGATATGTACGCCGCCTCACCGGTACGCAGCATACCGCGGCGGCACATCACGCGGAAAATCGGCCGTGGCAATGGACACCCATTGCCACGGTCTTTTGCTGTCCATTCCACTATGAAAGGAGGCCGCGCCCCCTATGTCCGATGCGTTTTCCCGATATCACCCGGTGGTGAATTTTCTGTTCTTCGCGCTGGTGCTGGTCTTCTCCATGGTGCTGATGCACCCGGTGTGCCTGCTGGTGTCGCTGCTGGGTGCGATCCTGTACGTCATCCAACTCAACGGCCGCAAGGGACTGCGGCTCAGCCTGAAGCTCGCCCTGCCGGTACTGCTGCTGGCGGCCATCGTGAACCCCGCCTTCAACCACGCGGGAGTGACGATCCTCTGCTATCTGCCCACCGGCAACCCTCTGACGCTGGAGAGCATTCTGTACGGCCTTGCGGCGGGAGCCATGCTGTGTGCCGTGCTGCTGTGGTTCGTGTGCTATAACCGCGTTCTGACCTCGGACAAGTTCGTCTACCTCTTCGGCCGGATGATCCCCGCCCTATCGCTGGTGCTCAGTATGACGCTGCGGTTCGTTCCCCGCTTCAAGCAGCAGCTGGACATCGTGCGGCAGGCGCAGTTCTGCATCGGGCGGGACGCCGGAAGCGGCAGCGTGTGGCAGCGGGCGAAAAAGGCCGTCACCATTTTCTCCATCATGGTGACCTGGGCGCTGGAAAACGCCATTGAGACCGCCGACAGCATGAAAAGCCGGGGCTATGGTCTGAAAGGCCGCACCGCCTTTTCCCTGTACCGCATGGAGGAGCGGGATCGCTATGCTTTGCTGTGGCTGGGCTTCTGCGGCGTATACCTTACCTGCGGCGCGATCGCCGGAGGGCTGCGCTGGTGGTATTTCCCCGCGCTGACAGGTGTGCTGGCACAGCCTATGACCCTCAGTTTTTATCTGGTGTATCTGGCCTTGTGCCTGACACCGGTCATCTTAGACAGAAGGGAGGCGCGGGCATGGCGCTGTTCACCCTCGAAAACCTGACATTTTCCTATCCCGGGCAAGCCGTCCGCGCCATTGATGATCTGTCGCTGACCATCTCCGAGGGTGCGTTCGTGGTGCTGTGCGGCCCCTCCGGCTGCGGCAAATCCACGCTGCTGCGGCAGCTGAAGCCTGCGCTGGCGCCTCATGGCGTCCGCACAGGCCGTATTCTGTTCCGGGATACGCCGCTGGAGCAGGTAGACGCACGCACGCAGGCCGCGCGCATCGGTTTTGTCCAGCAGTCGCCGGAAAACCAGATCGTTACCGACAAGGTATGGCATGAGCTGGCCTTCGGACTGGAGAGCTTAGGGATGGATACCCCCACCATCCGCCGCCGTGTGGCGGAAATGGCTTCCTTTTTCGGTATCGAGGACTGGTTTCATAAGGATGTAACGGAGCTGTCCGGCGGTCAGAAGCAGCTGCTGAATCTGGCATCTGTCATGGCCATGCAGCCGGATGTACTGATTTTAGATGAACCCACCAGCCAACTGGATCCCATCGCCGCCTCGGACTTTCTGGCGGTGCTGGGCAAGATCAACCGGGAGCTGGGTACCGCCGTTCTCCTGACGGAGCACCGGCTGGAGGATACCTTTCCTCTCGCCACCATGGTGGCGGTGATGGACAGCGGACGGCTTCTCTGCACCGGAACACCCGCTGAAGTGGGACAATCTCTCAAAGCCATGAGACACCGGATGTTCCTCGCCATGCCTGCCGCCATGCGGATCTGGGCGGCGGTGGAATCCGATGCGCCCTGTCCCGTCACTGTGCGGGAGGGGCGGGATTTCCTGCAGGAATTCGCCGCTCATCATCCCCTGCTTCCGCTTCCCGAAGAACCCAAGCAGCCGAAGCGGGAACCGGTCATCACCGTAGAGGGCGCATGGTTCCGCTATGAGGAGAGCAGCCCCGACGTGGTGAAGGGATTGGATCTGACGCTGGGACGGGGCGAGTTTCTGGCGCTGCTGGGCGGCAATGGCGCAGGTAAGAGTACCACACTGAAGCTGCTGTCCGGGCTGAAAAGACCCTATCGGGGCAATATTTCGGTATCCGGTACGCTGGGAATGCTGCCGCAAAACCCCCAAACGCTGTTTGTCAAAAAGACTGTCCGAGAGGACTTATTTGAAATCTTCTCCGGCAGCAGCATACCGAAAGAGCGGCAGCAGGAGCAGGTGGCGCAAATGGTACGCCTGTGCCGTCTGGAGACGCTGCTGGATCGTCACCCCTACGACCTGTCCGGCGGCGAACAGCAGCGTGCCGCGCTGGCCAAGGTACTGCTGCTGCGGCCTGAGATCCTATTGCTGGATGAGCCTACCAAGGGGCTCGACGCGGAGTTCAAGCAGCTCTTTGCGGAAATTCTCCGCTCTCTGCTTTCGCAGGGCGTGTCGCTGCTGATGGTAAGTCATGACGTAGCGTTCTGCGCCCGGTACGCCCATCGCTGCGCCCTGTTCTTTGACGGCGCTGTTGTAACGGAGGCCGCGCCCCGCGCCTTCTTCAGCGGCAACAGCTTCTATACCACCGCCGCCAACCGCATCGCCCACCCGCTGGTGCCGCAGGCGGTGACGGCGGAGGACGTGATGACCGTCTGCGGCGGCCATGTGCCGCCGGCGCCGCAGCTTCCGCAGGAGACCGCGCCTCTGCCGGAACCGGCGGAGGAAACACCGGGCTGGAAGCCGAAAAAGCTTCCCCTCTGGCGCAAGGCTCTGGCCGCGCTCAGCGGTGCGGGGGCGCTGGGCATCTTCCTGTACGCCGCCGGGATCACGGAGCTGTCCAGCTCCGTGACAGCGGAGGGGCTGACCGCACTGGGAGAAAAACAGCTGTGGCTGTATATCGCCTTCTGCGGTCTGTTGCTGGTGCTGGCGCTGGCCATCGGCCGCCGCTCCAAACCGGTGGTGACAGCGCAGATACCTGCGCAGAAACGAAAGCTGCCCCGCCGCACCGCTGCCATGGCGGTCTCCGCCCTGCTGCTGATCCCGGTGACGCTGTTCCTCGGTGTGTTCTATCTGGAACGGCAGCAATACGCCCTTGAGTCCGTGCTGGTGCTTTTCGAGTGTATGCTGCCCTTCTTTCTGGTGTTTGAGGGGCGCAAGCCGCAGGCACGGGAGCTGGTGGTCATTGCCGTGCTGTGCGCCATCTCCGTGGCGGGACGCGCCGCCTTCTTTATGCTGCCACAGTTCAAGCCGGTGATGGCCATGACCATCATCGCCGGTGTGGCACTGGGCGGTGAAAGCGGCTTTCTGGTGGGTGCGCTGTCTATGCTGGTATCCAACATGCTCTTCTCACAGGGGCCGTGGACACCATGGCAGATGTTCTGCATGGGCATTATCGGTTTTCTGGCGGGCGTTCTGTTCCGGAAGGGGCTGCTGCGCCGCACACGGGGCAGCCTGTGTGTATTCGGCGTGTTCAGCGCCATCGTCATCTACGGCGGCATCATGAACCCCGCGTCGGTGCTGATGTGGGCCAATACCGAGACCCTGACGTGGAAGATCCTGCTGACCTACTATGTCACCGGCTTCCCCATGGACTGTGTCCACGCCGCCGCCACCGCCTTCTTCCTGTGGATCGCGGCGGAGCCCATGCTGGAAAAGCTGGATCGCATCAAGCTGAAATACGGACTGATGGAATAACAAAGAAGCGGCTGTGCAGCCGCTTCTTTGTTATTCCATTTTCTTTACTTCGCCAGTGCCAGCGCCCAGCGGCTGTACTTCTCGATGTTGGCATCCCGCTCCGCGGCATCCTTGCCCTGCGTCAGGATATACACCTTGATCTTCGGCTCGGTGCCGGAGGGACGTACCAGAATGGTGGTTCCGTCGCTCAGCTCATAGCGCAGCACATTGCTGCCCTTCAGTTCCATGCCGGATACCGCGCCGGTGGCACAGTCCACCACAGTGCCGCTGCTGTAGTCCTTACGGCGGACAACGGCCACGCCGGAGATGTCGGCAGGCGGCTCTTCCCGCAGGGAGGCCATCAGCTTGGCCATTCTCTCCAGTCCGTCCAGACCCGGCATCACCAGATTATGTGTCTTTTCACCGTACCAGCCGTACTTTTTGTAAAGCACATCCAGCGCGTCATACAGCGTCATGCCCTTCGTAGCATACCACGCGGCCATCTCCGTCAGCAGCAGCGAGGCGGTGACGGCGTCCTTATCCCGCACATAGTCGCCCAGCATGTAGCCGTAGCTCTCCTCGTAGGAGAACACCACCTTGCCCTCGCCGGCAGCCTCCAGCTGGTTTTTCTTCTCCGCCATGAACTTAAACCCGGTGAAGGTATCATAGCAGGTGACACCGTGCGCCTCGGCCACCTTGCGGGCCATCTCCGTGGTAACGATGGTCTTCAGCATCACCGGATTTTCCGGCAGCTTGCCGCTGCGCTTCATGGCGCCGTACAGGTAATCGCTCAGCAGCACGCCGGTCTGGTTGCCGCTGACCGGCTGGAAGCTGCCCGCTTTATTGCGTACCATGATGCCCACGCGGTCGCTGTCAGGATCGGTGCCGACTATGAAATCTGCCTTTACCTTGTCCGCCAGCGCCACCGCCAGATAAAAGCCCTCCGGATTCTCCGGATTGGGCGATTCCACCGTGGGGAAATCACCGTCAATGACCATCTGCTCCGGCACACAGTGCAGGTGCTTGATCCCAAGACGGGTCAATGCCTCCGGCACCAGCTTGTAGCCGCAGCCGTGGAAGGGGGTATACACCACCTGGAAAGTGTCCGCCACCTGCGCCACAGAAGCATAATCATTGACCATATCCATCACGTTGGCCATGAACCGGCGGTCGGTCTCCTCGCCCATGGTCTCGATGAGACCGGCCTTGACGGCCTCGTCAAAGTCCATCCGCTGCACGCCGCTGAAAATATCGATCTTTTCCAGTTCCGCGGCAATGGCTGCGGCGTGCTGGGGCGGCAGCTGCGCGCCATCCTCCCAGTAGACCTTATAACCGTTGTATTCCTTGGGGTTGTGGCTGGCGGTGACATTGATGCCCGCCTGACAGCCGTACTCCCGCACGGCAAAGCTCAGCTCCGGCGTGGGACGCAGCGACTCAAAAATACGCACATGAATGCCGTTGGCAGCGCATACCTCGGCGGCGGCGCGGGCAAACTCCATGGAGTGATGGCGGCAGTCCATGCAGATGGCAACGCCCTTCCGCTTCGCCTGTTCCCCCTCGGCGCAGATCACGTTGGAAAAGCCCTGCGTCGCCCAGCGGATGACGTACACGTTCATCTGGTGCAGTCCCACCTTCATGGTTCCCCGCAATCCGGCGGTGCCAAACTCCAACGGGCCGTAGAACCGGCTCTCGATCTCCTTCTCGTCTCCGGCGATGGACTGCAGCTCCCGCACCTCCTCTGCCGTCAGCGCACCGCTGCGCAGCCATTTTTCGTACTCACGCATGTAATCCAGCATCGTCTTCATCCTCCTCAACTTCCGCGTTCAGAATGTTTTTGGCCTCCTCCAGCATGGTCTGCGGCACATACAGCGCCGCACCGTAACCGGAAAATCCGTTGATGACCTTTCCCGCGCCACCCTCTTTGTCGTAGTATTTGAAGCAGGGGATCCCATAGGCTCCCAGCAGTGAGATCATCATATCAGACTCCGCCGGAGAGTCAAGGGTATTCTTCAGGCGGACAGCCTTCACCTTCTCGCCGTTCTCATCCAGCGGCCAGTCCAGTTCCTCCTTGTGAAAGCGCCAGGCGGAAGCACCCGCAAAATCCTCCCAAAAGTCCTGCGGAAGCTCCCCCTTGTGGATCAAATCATTCCAAAAGCCCATTGTCAAACCTCCCAATGAATCATTTATGATACCGTGTACCCTCGGCGATCTGGCACGCCCGATAGATCTGCTCCAGCAGCATCACCCGTGCCAGATGGTGCGGAAACGTCATGGGTGACATGCTCAGCCGCCAGTCCGCTTCCTTTTTCAGGGTCTCGTCCAATCCGAAGCTGCCGCCGATCAAAAATGTCACCCGGCTTTTTCCTTCCAATGCGAAGGCAGCCAGCTTTTTCGACAGAGCCTCGCTGGAACAGGTCTGCCCTTCGATACACATAGCCACCACTGCACCGCCGTCCAACTTCTGCCGGATGGCAGCAGCCTCGGCCGCCAGTGCCTTTCGGATCTCCAGCGGTGAGGGATCCTCCGGCAGCCGGTTCTCCGGAAGCTCCACTACTTCGAGTCTGCAATAGCGCCCCAAGCGCTTGATGTACTCCGCCGCCGCGTCGGCATAGAATTTCTCCTTCAGCTTTCCCACGCACAGTACGGTGATCCGCTGCATATGTTCCTCCCTGTAAAGTAACTCAGCGCCCGCCGGTATCGCCGGGCAGACGCTGAATCTCATACGCTCTATCAGCCGATACGGGCCTCTTCCTTCTCCGCCTCCGGTTCATCCACTACGCGGATGTCCGCGCCCACGGCCCGCAGCTTGCCCACGATGTCCTCGTAGCCACGCTCAATGAACTGCACATGGCTGATCTCGGTGGTGCCATGTGCCGCCAGAGCCGCGATCACCAATGCCGCGCCCGCCCGCAGGTCAGGCGCCTGCACCGGCGCGCCGTTGAAATGATCCACGCCCTCCAGCACGGCCACCTTGCCGTCCACCTGGATCCGGGCGCCCAGCCGCTTGAGTTCGTCCACATATTTGAAGCGGTTGTTCCACACGCTTTCCGTGATCAGACTGGTTCCCTCCGCCAGCGCCAGCACGGAGGCGATCTGGGGCTGCATATCCGTGGGGAAGCCGGGATACGGCATGGTCTTTACGTTGGTGCGCTGGAGGCGGTTTACGCGGCGGATCCGCATTTCATCGCCGTTCTCCTCGATCTCCACGCCCATCTCCATCAGCTTGGCGCTGATGCAGTCCATGTGCTTGGGGATCAC
>CAKTKM010000015.1 GCA_934569425.1 uncultured Oscillospiraceae bacterium | reverse complement strand
GACACTTCCTCGAAACCGCCTCGCTTCATCCGCCGCAGGCGGCGCTTCGGCGCTTTCCTCGTCGCCCGCTCCAAAAAAACAAGACCACCCAAAGGGTGGTCTTGTTTTTTTGGAATTGAGTCCGGAGAGGCTCGAAACGAACGCCGGCTTCGCACGGCCCGGAGGGGTGTCGAAGCCGGGAGCAACAGTCCGGGGGACTGTTGCGTTCGTGAGAGGAGAGCCGAGCCAAGAAGCAACGGCCGGCGCTGACAGACAGAGAAAAAGAGGACATTCGCGGTATACGGGGTGCGGACAACAGATACAGCTGCCATGCGGCGATGGCCGCATGGCAGCTGTCATTTCCGGAAGTCCTGTCTCCAGCCGGGAGCGCGCTCAGTGCCATACCATCTGCGCCAGAGACGCGATCATCGGAAGCGTCAGCAGGCTCAGCAGTGTCGACAGCGTTACAAGGTGGGCCGCATAGCCCGTATCCCGCCCGTACATCTGCGCGAACATGCTGGTGATACCCGCAACAGGGCACCCCGCCAGAATGGACAGGCTCAAGCACGTCTGCCTGTCCAGCGTAAGGGGCAGCACACGCAGCAGCAGGATGGTGACCGCCGGCAGCGCCAGCAGCTTGACCGCCGAGAGCAGGTACAGGGAAGGCTCCTTCACCGCTTTCTTCAGGTCCGACGCCGCCATCTGCGCGCCGATGACCACCATGGCCAGCGGCGTATTCAGCGCGCTCATGCTGCTCACCGCGGCCATCACCGGGGAGGGCAGGCTGACATTGAACGCAAACAGCGCAACCGCCGCCAGCATCCCCATCACGCCGGGGTTCAGAACCGCCTTTCGCAGGGACATCTGCTGCCCCATCAGCTTGATGCCGTAGGTCCAGCAGAACAGCTGAAAGACCGCCGCGCAGAGGATGCAGTACACCACCGCATCCTGTCCCAGCACGGAGGAGATCAGGGGGATCCCCATGAATGTCAGGTTGCTGAACTGCACGCCGTACAGTGAGACTGACCGTCTCTCCGGCGGCTGCTTCCGGCACAGGGGGCGCGTGATCAGCGCGTACAGCGTGAACAGTCCCAGTATGACCGCCGTTACATACAGCATGTAGCGGGCGTTTTCCGCCGTGCGCTCGATCTGGAACGCCTGTATCTCCACACAGGGCGTGACGATGAACAGCAGCAGGTATGTGATCTGTGACAGCGTTTCGTCGCCGAGCTTTCCGGATCTTTTCAGGAAAAAGCCCACCAGCATCATCAGGAACAGCGTCACGATGCTGCCCGCTACGATGAGATAATTCGTTATCATACCCTACCTGTCCCGTTACATTTTCCGGCGGCGCAGCCAGCGGACAAAGCCGCAGGCCAAAAGCCCCACCGGGATCACCACGATCAGCACCAGACCCCAGATGCCGCCGGTGGTCACGGAGTTTCTGGGCTCTGTCAGGTCAATGGCGGGGATGTTGAAAGAGGAGACATCCTCCATGCCCGCCGTTGCCGCCTGCAGGAACAGCTCGGCATTGCTGACGTTGGCAAAGTTGTCCAGAATATCCGCGTCCGTCAGTGCGTCAGAGCCGATCACGGTAAAGCGGGACGTTCTGCCGCCGTCCAGCGTCTCCACCGCCACCGCGCCCAGAGAGAAGCAGCCGCTTTTCTGCTGCGACTC
This sequence comes from uncultured Oscillospiraceae bacterium, assembly GCA_934569425.1. Taxonomy (GTDB): domain Bacteria; phylum Bacillota; class Clostridia; order Oscillospirales; family Oscillospiraceae; genus Vescimonas. Next base: position 16,702 of record CAKTKM010000015.1, on the reverse strand, counting down.
GTCAACGACCGTCCGGCCGCTGTCCGATGTGTTCAGAAACGACCGTACCGTGATGGAATCACGCTGCGGCTCACACAGCGTCATGCCCCGGGCCTGATAGAACAGGAACAGAGATTTTGAGGATATGCCCGCCGCCGCGTCCACCGCGGGATCCACCGACGGGAAGATCAGGTAATAATTGTTCTGGTAGTACCGCTGCATGTCCGCCACGATCCCCGGCTCCACCGCAAGGCCGTACTCAAGGCACAGCGCCTCCAGGTTCGGCAGGCTCACGTTCTGGCCGGCCATGGCGTACATCACCTGCCCGCCCTGTGCCAGATAGCCGCGGAGCATCTGCAGCTCGTCCACCGCAAGATCCTTCGCCGGTGCGTTCAGAATCAGCAGGGCGCAGTCCTCCGGGATGCCGCCGTCCGTCAGCAGGTTGACCTCGTTCACGGAGAAGTGGGATTTCCGGAGGAGATCCTTGGCCTTGACCGCCATGGTGACCTCCCCGTGGCCTGTTGTGGCATACGCCGCCTTGGAGGTGCCGGTCAGCACGCTGTCAACGGCGGAGGTCAGCAGACCCTCTCCGTCAAAATCCGTTTCCTCGTATGTGCCGTAGTAATAGTACGTCATGGCGTCGTATCCGATGATGTCCGCCGTGTCGATCTTCTCCGCACGTCCGGTGGCGGCACATTCCACGATGATGGTCCCCGCCTCGCAGTCGTACTTCGTCAGCGCCGCAGGGTAGTCCACCGGGTCTACATAGGAGAGCCGCAGCATCGGAGACAGCTCCGCGTAGCGGTCCAGAAAGCGGACGATCCGCCTGTCCATGGATGCCTCGTCATCCAGTACGGTGATATCCACCGCCTCACGCAGGCCGGAGAGATAGTCACGGGAGACATCGCTGATCTCGTAGATGCCGGAATTCGTCATGTCAAAGCGGGAAAAGCGGTCCGGCAGCCGGTCCGCCAGCAGATCCAGAGCGATCAGCAGCAGAATGGCCGCCACGACCGAAAGCGCCGTCAAGGTCTGTATGGAAAGCTTCTTTTTCATAGATCCGCGCCTCCCTTCAGTTCCAGCGCCTGCTGCGGACAGCCGTCACGGTCAGCATGACGGCCATGACGATCACGGTGAGGTACAGGAGCACGCCCCGGATATCCAGAATGTGCTCGGATGCCGCGGTGTGGAACGCCGCGTGCAGTGAAAACAGCCTCAGTGCATCCGGGAGCATCCCCGCAAAGCGGCGGGTGTCCAGGAAATACCAACCCACCAGCAGGACGCTCCCTCCGGCCAGCAGAACGGCTGCCATCCGGCGATCCCGGGAAATGGCATAAAACAGGGCTGTCAGCAGCAGCAGGATGACCAGAAGGCCTATCAGGGAGCCGACGGAGGACACCGGCAGGTATTCCACCAGCCCGTCCCACAGATACAACAGGAGCAGGACACAGAACGACAGTCCCGCCGCGATGAGCTGGCTGCCGGTCAGGGCGGAGATCAGCATGCCCACGGCAAGCTGGGCGGCACCCAGCAGGAAAAACATCCCGATGGCCGCATAATCCGCCCCCAGAAACGCGCTGCCGCACAGGCGGATGATCAGCGGGCACAGACAGCTGATGCCCATGGGGATCGCCAGTACGCACAGGAGCGCGCCGTATTTGCCCAGCACGATATCCTCCTCGGTGACGGGCGCCGTGAGGAGCAGCTGATCCGTCTGCATACGGCGCTCCTCCGCAAAGCAGCGCATGGTCAGGATGGGGACCGTGATGAGGAAAATGTACCGGATCTGGTCCAGTGTGGAGGCAAAGAATACGCTCCCCTGAAACAGGTTCAGGATCATGAAGTAGATGCCGGTAAAGGCCAGCAGCGCCGCCACGAATATCCAGCCCGTCAGGGTGTTGAAATACGACGCAAATTCTCTTTTCAGGATGGCTTTCATACTGGCACCTCCTTATCCTGCGCCGTGGTATCCGCCCGGTGCAGCCGCGCAAGGGCTCTGGCCGCCACGGCGTCATCCTCGTCCGTCAGCTCAAGGAACGCTTCCTCCAGCGTTCCCGCCCGGGGATGAAGCGTCAGCAGCGGGCAGTCCGCCTGCGCAAACGCCCGGAATACCGCCTCGCGGCAGTCATACCCGGCGGAGATCTCCGCCCGCGTCTCCCCCTCCGGGGAGGCGCACACGGACACGACGGAGACGCCCGCTATCCCCCGGAGGAGCTGCTCCACCTGCTCCGGCGAGGCCTTGGCGGCCAGCGCAACGGCGCCGTTGTCGGACAGCCGCGCCTCCAGCGCCTGCGGCGTATCGCACACCACAAGACGGCCCTTGCGGATGATCAGCAGTCTGTCGCAGACGGCCCGTATCTCCGAGAGGATGTGGGAGCTGAGGATGACGGTGTGCTGCTTTGCCAGATCGCGGATCAGCTCGCGGACCTCCGCCATCTGCTTCGGGTCAAGGCCGACGGTGGGCTCGTCCAGAATGATGTTGTTGGGCGCGCCCAGCAGCGCCTGCGCCAGCCCCACGCGCTGGCGGTAGCCCTTGGACAGGTTTCGGATCAGGCGGTCGCGCATGTCCGCGATGTGCAGCGCCTCCATGAGCTGCTCCGCCTGCCGGACGCGCTGGTCTTTTGCAAGGCCGCGCAGCTCCGCCACGAACAAAAGCTGCTCGCGCACGGTCATCTCCCCGTACACCGGCGGGATCTCAGGCAGGTAACCCAGCCGGCGGCGGGCCGCTTCCGCATCGGTGACGATATCGTGCCCGTCGATGAGGACTGTGCCGCCGGTGGCGGCGAGATACCCCGTCATGATATTCATGGTCGTGCTCTTGCCGGCGCCGTTGGGCCCCAGAAAGCCCAGTATCTGCCCGTCCTCGGCGGTAAAGCTCAGTCCGTCCACCGCGTAATGCCCGCCATACTGTTTTACCAGATCTCTTACTTCTATCATGCTTTTCTCCTGTGTCTGATGCTTCTTTTGAGGGGCCAGAGCCTTTACTGCATGATGCAGCCGCCGGTCACGTTGATGCCCTGTCCCGTCATATTATCCGCGAAGGAGGAGGAGAGGTACAGGAACATACGGGCCACATCCTCCATGGTCTGCGGACGCCTGAACGGGAACGCCTCCATGCGCATGTTCCAATACTGCTGGGGATCGCCGCCCTGCGCCTCCACATCCGCCAGGATCCGCTGCCAGATGGGCGTCAGGATAATGCCGGGGCAGACCGCGTTGACGTTGATGTTGTAGGGCGCCGCGTACCGCGCAATGGCCTGCGTGAGTCCGGTAACGGCAAACTTGGAGGCCGTGTAGGCCACGTTGGTGTCATACCCGTGCTTTCCGGACTGCGAGGACATGTTCACGATCTTGCCAGCGCGGTTGGGGATCATCACGCGCAGCGCCGCCTGGTCCACCAGAAACGTCCCCTTCGCATTGATATCCATCATGACATCATAATCCTGCTCTGTCAATTCCAGAAAATCCTTTTTGCCGCTGACGCCGCCGATATGGTTCACGATATCCAGTCTGCCGAAGACACGGACCGCCATTTCGATCATGGCGTCTACCTCGGCCTTTACGCCCACGTCGCACCGGCAGTGATCTGTCTTTACGCCATAGGTCCGCGCGATCTCCGCCGCAACGGCGCAGGCCGCCGCCTCGTCGATGTCCGCCACCAGCACATTGGCGCCCGCCTCGGCCAGCAGCATGGCCGTACAGCGGCCCATGCCGCCACCGCCGCCGGTCACGACGGCATTTTTACCCGCCAGGGAAATTTCAACACTCATTACAAGTACTCCTTCTTTTGTTCCTGCGGCCGCAGTACATATTTCAGTCCTGTGCGCGCCTCTGTCAGCGCGAAGGCGCGCTCCCATTCCGTCAGGGGAAAAACTTCTGAGATCAGTGGCTTGAGCGTCAGCCGGTCCGATGTCTCCAGCAGGCGGATACCCTGCTCCCACCAGACCGGCAGGGTGGCAAAGGAGCCGGTAATGGTTTTTTCCTCCTGTGTCAGCAGAGACAGGTCAATGCTGACCGGCTTTTCCGGAAGCGCCACCTGCACCATGGTCCCGCCCTTACGCAGTCCGCGAAGGCAGGATGTCACCGAGGCAGACGCGCCGCTGCACTCAAAGGCGGCGCAGACGCCAAGACCGCCGCTGAGAGCATGGATCTGCTCTGTCAGGTCCGGATCCTCCGCATACAGCGTCCTGCTTGCACCAAGCTGCCTTCCCAGCGCCAGCCGGGCATCATCCTTCTTTGTGCCTGCCAGAAGCACCTGACAGCCCATCTCGCGCAGCAGCTGCGTGCACAGAAGGCCCATGGCGCCGGGGCCGCTGACCAGCACCGGGTCGCCGGGGTGCAGCTGCACCGTGCCGTACACCGCCTGCACACAGCAGATATAGGGCTCGATCACCGCACCCTCCTCAAAGGACAGGCGATCCGGCAAACGGTGCGCACGGTGCGCGGGCACCACCACGAACTCCGCCATGCCGCCGTCCTCTCCGCTGCCGATGGACCGGCGGGACAAGCAGCGGTTCTGATGACCCGTGGTGCAATAGAGACATGTGCCGCACACGGTAAAATACGTCTCCGGTACGACCCTTTCGCCCACCGTCAGGTTTGTTACGCCCGCGCCCAGCTCCTCGACGGTGCCTGACAGCTCGTGGCCCAGCACCACAGGCGGGGAGCTGGGGTAGCTGCCGTCACGGATGTGCAGGTCGGAGCCGCAGACGCTGACCGCCTGCACACGCAGCAGGACCTGTCCCGGCCCCGGACGCGGCACAGGACGCTTCAGCAGTGCCAGCGACCCCGGCTTGTTATCGGTCTTTGTCAGTGCGTACATTTCGTTCCTCCTTCTTATGCAGCATGACCGCAGCCGCTGTGAAACGGCTGCGGTCATGGATGTTATCCGTTGGCCCTGCCGCAGCGCGGATGACATGCTGTTTCCTTAATAGATGGACTCGTAGATCTCCACCATGTCCTCGATGGTCAGAGGCACATAGTTGTTATTGAGCAGGCGGGTCTGGCCGGCCATCACGCCCTCCGCAAAGCCGCGGAACTCATCGCGGGAAATGCCGAACTCCCGGAGCGGCTTGCGGGGCTGCACCTCGTCAAACAGGCGGAAGGCGGTGTCCAGCGCCTGCTCGGGGGCGACGCCCAGCAGCTCGCCCAGCAGCGCCTCCAGCTGGTTCAGCTTGCCGACGGGCTTCTTTTCCTTATACTTGCGGAAGGTGGCCGCAAAGACCAGCTGATTGGACTCGCCGTGGGGGATGTGGTAGCCGCCGCCCAGCGGGTAGCTCAGGGCATGCACCGCGGCGCAGCCGGCGGAGCAGAAGGCCAGGCCGGCATAGGTGGAGGCGATCTGGAACTCCTTGGCCTTGTCCGTCCACTTGTCGCGGCCATTGGCCACCACATACCGGTAGCCCTCCACGATCATGCGGATGGCCTTTTCGGAGAACAGCTCGGAGATGGGCGTCGCCTTGGGAGAGAGGTAGGACTCCACCGCATGGATCAGGGCGTCGATGGACGAAGTGGCAAAGAACTTATAGGGCAGCCCGAAGATCAGCTCGGGGATCAGGATCGCCTTCTTGGCAAACATCAGATCGTTATTCAGGCCGCGCTTGGTATGCAGGGACACCAGCTCCACGGCGCAGGCGTTGGTCACTTCGCTGCCGGTGCCGCAGGTGGTGGGGATGGCATACACATCAAAGCTGCGGGTGGGCTTTTCCGCGTCGGGGCTCAGGTCGAACAGCGCCTCCGTCTTGACCTTGGAGGTGTGGAGCGACAGCATCTTGGCCGTGTCCATGACGGCGCCGCCGCCAATGGCGATCATGCGGTCGATCTTCTGGGGCAGCTCCGTGCGGATCTCGTCCACCATCGTGGTGGTGGGCTCGCCCAGCGCATACTTTTCCAGGAAGATCACGCCGCAGGGCAGCGCCAGAGGCTTGATATACTTTTCATACAGGAACTCATTGGTCAGGACAAAGTCATTGGCGCCGATCTTTTCCGTCTCCACGAAGTCCGCAAAGGAATCCGCGAAGCACAGATCTGTGTACATCTTGAACTCTTTCATGAATAAACCTCCATTACCCTTTATTTACGTGCCTTGGGTACGTTGACGCATCTTCCGTGGCAGACATGGGCCGCCTCCATCAGCACCTCACTGACCGTGGGGTGCGGGTGCACGGTGCTGCCGATCTCCGCGATGGTGCCCTCGCACTCCATGACCGCGGCCACCTCGGCCGCCAGATCCGTGGCGCGGGGCCCCAGGATGTGGCAGCCCAGGATCTCGTCTGTACCGCGGTCAAAAACGAACTTTACGATACCCTCGTTGGTGCCCATCGTCAGTGCCTTGCCGTTGCCGCTGAGGCTGAACACGCCTGTGCCCACATCCCGGCCGGCGGCGCGGGCCTGCTCCTCGGTAAGGCCCACCATCGCCGTTTCGGGGTTGCAGTACACGCAGGAGGGGATCCGCTCGTAGTGCAGCTCTCTGCAGGGCTTACCGGCGATATGATCCGCCACCATGACACCCTGGGCGGACGCCACATGTGCCAGCTGCATCTTGCCGTTCAGGTCACCGATGGCGTAGATGCCGGGCACATTGGTGCGGCACAGGCCGTCCGTTTCCACGATGCCCTTGGCGTTTACGCTGACGCCGGCCTTCTCCAGCCCGATGTTCCGGCTGTTGGCCTTCCGGCCGCCGGCCATCAGGACCACGTCGCCCTCCACGGAGCCTTTCGCGCCGTCCTTGAGCGCGCTGTAATGCACGCACAGGCCCTCCTCGATGGAATCCACCCGCACGCCCAGTACCAGCTCAACGCCGGACTTCTTCAGCTTGGCCTCCACCATGTCGGTGATGTCCTTGTCCAGCGGCCCCAGGATGCGGTCCAGCATCTCCACCACGGTGACGCGGACGCCCAGCCGGTAGAAGAAGGTGGCAAATTCGATGCCGATCACGCCGCCGCCCACGATGATGATGTGCTTGGGGCAGGTGGTCATGTCCAGCAGGCCGGTAGAGTCCACCACGCCCGGCAGGTCGACGCCGGGAATGGGCAGGACGGCGGGAACAGAGCCGGTGGCCAGCACGATGTGCTCCGCCGACAGCACCTCGCCGTTGGACAGCTCCAGTGTGCGGGGGCCGGTGAGTACGCCGCGGGCGGCGATGACATCCACGCCGTAGCTCTTTTCCATAAACGCGATGCCATTGCTCAGCTGCTTGGATACCGCGTTTTTCCGCTGGATGATCTTTTCGTAGTCAAAACGCACGCCTTCCGCCGTCACACCGAAGGGCGCGCCGTTTTTCGCCTCATAGTAGACATCGGCGCTGTGGAGCAGGGTCTTGGTGGGGATGCACCCTCTGTTCAGGCAGGTGCCGCCCAGCTGCGCCTCCTCCACCAGGGCCGTCTTTTTCCCGTTCTGGGCAAGGCGGATGGCGCACTCATAGCCGCCGGGGCCGCCGCCCAGAACGACAGCATCATATTTCTGCATCGTCATGCCCTCCTCAGATCAGCAGGATGGGGTTCTGCAGGTAGCCCTTGACCTTCTGCAGGAACTTCGCGCCTTCCGCGCCGTCGATGATCCGGTGGTCATAGCTGAGGCACAGATTGCACATGGAACGGATGACCACCGTATCCTCACCGTCGGCCCCGGTCTCCACCACGGGCACCTTGGCGATCTTGCCCACCGCCAGAATGCCGGACTCCGGCGGGTTGATGATGGCCACAAAGTCGTCCAGATCGAACATACCCAGAGAGGAGACGGTAAAGGTGCCGCCGTGATAATCCTCGTCCGTCAGCCGGCCCTCGCGCGCCTTGTCGATCAGCTCGGCGGAGCGCTGGGCGATGCCCTGGAGCCCGATGATGTCCGCGTCGCGGATGACGGGGACGATCAGGCCATTGGGCACGGAAACGGCTGTGCCGATATTGACATAATCGTGATACAGGATGCTGTCGCCGTCCACCGAAGCATTGACGATGGGGTAGTCCTGCAGAGCCTTGGCGCAGGCGCGGACGATGATGTCGTTGTAGGAGATCTTGATGCCCATGGCCTTGTACTGCTGACGCAGCGCGATGGCCGCCGTCATGTCCACACTGATGCGGTGGCTGGTCTGGGCGTTGGTGCTCTTGCTGTTGAGCATGTTCCGGGAGATGGCCTTGCGCATCCCGCTCATGCGCTCCGTGCGCACGCCGCGGGTCATCTGGCCGGGCACCTCCGCGGCAGGAGCGGGCGCCGCTGCGGGCTGCGCCTGCGGCGCACTGCCGGGCAGGTCCGCCGTGGTGATCTTTCCATTGGCGCCGGTGCCGTGGAGACCCTCCAGCGCGATGCCCTCCGCCTTTGCCACATTTGCGGCCAGCGGCGTGATGGCGACGCGGCCGTCCAGCACGGCCTGCACGTCCCGCTCGATCCGCAGTCCGTCAGGGCCGCTGGCGGGGACGGAGGCGATATTGATGCCGTTTTCCTCCGCGCGCATGCGGGCGCGGGGCGAGGCAAATATCCGCTGACCGTCCGCAGCGTCCGATGCCGGGGCGGGAGCAGCTGCGGGAGCCGCCTCCGGAGCGGCCGTGGGAGCCTCGGCGGCAGGCGCCGCGCCGTCCGCCTTGGGCAGATACGCGGAGATGTCCTCTCCCGGCTCGCCGACGATGGCGATGGGCTCCGTGATGGGCACCACATCCCCCTCGGGATGCAGGATCTTCAGCAGCGTACCGGTGGCGGTGGAATCCATCGTGATGGTCAGCTTGTCCGTTTCCATCTCAAACAGGGGCTCGCCCTCCTTGCAGAGTCCGCCCTCCTTCACCAGCCAATTCGTCAGGGTGCCCTCCGTCATGAGAAGCCCCTGCTTCGGCATAATAATCAACGATGCCATAATCGTGCTCCTTCTTCCTTATTTGTAGGCAACCGCCCTGCAGGCGTTGACAATATCCTCGACACTGGGAATGACCGCCTGCTCCAGCCCCAGATTGAAGGGCAGCGGGCACGCCTTGGCACCCAGATGGATGGGAGCCGCGTCCAGATAGCGGAAGGCGCGGTGCATCGTCTCGGTAATGACCTGCGCGCCCCAGCCGTTGTTCTGGTGCGCTTCGTGCACCACCACCAGGCGGCCGGTCTTTTTGACACTCTCCACGATGGTGTCATAGTCAAAGGGCACCAGCGTACGGGGGTCGATGACCTCGGCGGAGATCCCCTCCTTGGCCAGCTCCTCGGCAGCGGCCAGGGCGTGCTTGACGTACAGCAGGTTGGTGACGATGGTGACATCCGTTCCCGCGCGCTTGATGTCCGCCTTGCCGAAGGGGATCATGAAGTCGGGATCCTCGGGGACCTCGCCCTTCGTGGCGTAGAGCATCTTGTGCTCGAAGAAGCAGACGGGGTTGTCATCGCGGATCGCCGTGCGCAGCAGGCCGGCGGCCTCCGCAGGCGTGGAGGGGCACACCACCTTCAGGCCGGGGATATGCATGAAAATGCTCTCCACCGACTGGGAGTGGGTGGCCGCATTGCCGCGGCCCGTGCCCTGCTGGCCGCGGATCACCAGGGGGATCCTGGCCTGGCCGCCGAAGATGTAGCGGGTCTTGGCCACCTGATTGAAGATCTGGTCGGCGCAGACAAAGGAGAAATCCCAGTACATCAGCTCTACGATAGGCCGCATGCCGCCGCAGGCGGCGCCCAGACCGGCGCCGACGAACGCCTGCTCGGAGATGGGGGTGTTGCGGACGCGCTCGCTGCCGAACTCCTTGTACAGGTCGCGGGTGCAGCCGTATGTACCGCCCAGCTTTTCCACGTCCTCGCCCATGACGAACACCTTGCCGTCACGTCTCATTTCCTGTGCGATCGTCTCCCGGATCGCCTGTGCATAAGTCAAAATAGCCATTCTCTATTCCTCCTTAACCCTCGTAAAAAACATCATCCATCACATGTGCGGGGTCCGGCTCCGGGCTGTTCATCGCAAAGTCCACAGCCTCCTGGATCCGCTTTGCGCAGTCCGCGTCGATGGCATCCAGCTCGGCAGCGGTGGCCGTCTTGTCCTCGATCATCTTCTTGCGGAAGTTGGCGATGGGGTCCTTGTTGGCCTTCCACCACTCCACATCCTCTCTCTTGCGGTACACCTCGGGGTCGCCGGTCCAATGGCCGCGCCAGCGGTAGGTCTTGCACTCCAGCAGCGTGGGGCCTTCGCCGTTGAGGGCGCGCTCCTTGGCTCTGGCAAAGGCGTCATAGACCGCCTGCACGTCGTTGCCGTCCACGATCTCGCTGGCGATGCCGTAGCCGGCGGCGCGGTCGGCGATGTTCTCCACGGAGGTGGACTGCCACTGGGGGACGGTCATGCCGAAGCCGTTGTTTTCGCACACATAGATCACAGGCAGCTTCCACAGGGCCGCCAGATTGATGGATTCATGGAACGTGCCCTGGTTGGAGGCGCCGTCACCGAAGAACACCACGGAAACATTGGGCTTGTTCTGCATTTTGAAGGCCAGGCCGCCGCCGGTGGCAATGGGGAGGCCGCCGCCCACGATGGCGTTGGCGCCCAGATTGCCCTTGGAGAAATCTGCAATGTGCATGGAGCCGCTGCGGCCCTTGCAGTAGCCGGTGGCCTTGCCCATCAGCTCCGCCAGCGCTCTGCCCAGGTCCGCACCCTTTGCGATGCAGTGGCCGTGGCCGCGGTGGGTGGACGCGATGTAGTCCTCGTCGCTCAGCTGCGCGCAGATGGCGGCCGCCACAGACTCCTCGCCTGTGTACAGATGCACGGAGCCGCGCAGCTTGTTTTCCGTGAACAGCGTCCACGCAGCCTCCTCAAAATCACGGATCTCGTTCATCTTGGTATAGATCCACAGGCTGGTTTCTTTGTTGATCTTAGCCATTTCACTTACTCCATTTCTTTTAGAATGTATTTCTTGGGACAGCTTTGCCCCGGAGCATGCACAGGGAGGCGTCCTGCTCAGAGCAGTCCTTCACAGGTTCGCCGCGCCCTGTTACAGGATGTTCGGCAGGAACATCACAATATCCGGCACATAGGTGAACAGCATCAGGCACGCCACGCTGGCCAGCAGGAACGGCCAGATCTCCTTGATATAATCCTGAACGGGCGTGTCGGTCACGGACGTGGTGATGAACATCATGGCGCCGAAGGGGGGCGTAAAGCCGCCGAACTGCAGGTTCACGCACATCACGATGCCGAAATGGATCAGGTTCAGGCCGAAGGACTGGGCCGCAGGCACCAGCAGGGGGGCGCACAGGATCATGGCGGCGCCGGCGTCAAAGAAGCAGCCGATGACCAGCAGCAGGATATTGACCAGCAGCAGGAACTGCCACTGATTGTGGCACACGTCGATGATGAGGGCCGTGACTCTCTGGGGCAGGCTCTCCCATGTGAGGTAGGAGGACAGGCCGTTTGCGCCGGCCAGAATGAACATGACGCCGGCGGTGGCCACCAGGCTCTCCTTCAGGATGGGGATCAGGTCCTTGAGCTTCAGCTCGCGGTAGATGACGGCGCCGACGAAAATGGAGTACACGATGCAGACCGCGCCGGCCTCGGTGGGGGTGAACATACCGCCGCGCAGGCCCATCAGGATGCCGAAGGGGATCAGCAGCGCCCAGAAGGAATCCTTGAACGCACTCCAGATCTCGGTGGGGGAGCCGATATGCTCGCGGGAGGGCTTATACTTGCGGCGCTTGGAGATGATGTACACCGTGACCATCAGGGCGATGCACAGCAGCGCGCCGGGGATATAGCCGCCGTAGAACATCTTGGCGACGGACTCGTTGGCCGCGGTGGCGTAGAGGATCAGGATAATGCCGGGGGGAATGATGGCGGTGATGGCGGAGGATGCCGCCGTCACGGCGCAGGAAAAGCCCTTGCTGTAACCAAGACGCTCCATCTCGGGAACGATCATCTTCGCTTCCATGGCGGCGTCGGCGTTGGAGGAGCCGGACAGACCGCCCATCAGGGTGCTGACCAGGCAGTTGACGTGACCCATGCCGCCGGTGATGTGACCCACCAGCACGTCGGCAAGGTTCATGATCCTGCGCGTGATGCCGCAGTAGTTGAACACGACGCCTGCCGTGGTGAAGAACGGTATCGCCAGGTATACAAACGATTCCTGGGACGACTGCATCTTCTGGATCAGGGTGGTGACGCTCATCGAATTCGGGCCAAACAGCTGATAGACCGCTGCTGCGATGATCATGCTGTACGCCACAGGCACGCGCAGCGCAAACATGACCAGCATCAGGATCAACGGGATCCATGTCCAAATATCCATAGTTTTCTCCTTTTTCTCTCTGTTCTCTTACACCTGGTCTTCCAGGGCCGCGTTCTTGACCTCTTTGCCCTTCAGCATGCTGATAAGGAAGCCGGCGGACTCGTAGATCAGGATGATAAAGGATATGATCATGCCCAGATATACCCACTTGTAGGAAATGCGGAGCATGGGTGTGATCCGCGTGGTCTTCATAAACAGATCAATGCTCCAGATGGTCAGGCATACGTTGGCAACCAGCAGCAGCGCCTCGATGACGATGGCGGTGATATGCTGCCCTTTTTCAGAAAACTTATTGACCAGAACATCAATGGCCACAAGGCCTCTGTTCTTATACACGATCGCAATGCCGAGGAAGGTGCTCCACGTGAAGCAGACATAGGCAAGCTCCTCTACCCACGCGAAGGACTTCTGAAACAGGAAACGCGCGAAAACGTTGAACACGATCAATGCAATGACCGCGGTAAAGCCAACGCCCGCAAGGGCGAAGGACATTTTGTTCAGAAATGAACTGATTTTTTTCATAGGTTTTCCTTTCCGGTGCTGCCCGGCGCTCTCTCAAGCGCCGGGCAGCATCTCTGATCTCGTCCAGCAACTCAATAAAACACAAAGTAACCAGTGCGTATTGCGGGGGCGGCAGATCGGGGATCTGCCGGTCTTTTCGTCAGCGGACGGAGTTCAGATACGCAACGATCTGATCGTACATACCCTCAGTCCACTCGGGGAAGTGGTCGGGCGTTTCAGCGGCAGCGGCGATGAACTCGCTCTTGTCGATGTCGATGAAGGTCACACCCTCATCGGCCAGCAGCTGCTTGTACACATCGGCGGCGTCCATCACCTCCTGCACCTGGGTGGGGCAGTAGTCATGGCTGAAGCTGTCAATGGCGTCCTGAACGTCCTGGGGCAGGCTCTTAAAGAGGGAGTAGCTCATGACGGGGTTCGTCACGGCGTACAGGTGGTTCGTCTCGATGATGTAGGGGCAGCACTCATACAGCTTGGAGGAGTACAGCAGGGAATAGGGAGACTCCGCGCCGTCCGCAACGCCCTGAGAGCAGGCGGAATACGTCTCGGACCACGCCGTGTTCACCGCATTGGCGCCCAGCACGCGAACGACCTCGTTCCACATGGGAACAGCGGCACAGCGGATCTTCAGCTTGCCAAAGTCGGCACGGCTGTGGACCTCGGTGTTGGTGATGGCGTTGCGGGTGCCGAAATAGCCCAGATGCAGGATCTTCAGGCCATAGGTCTCACCCAGCTCCTTCTCCATGTCCTGCACATAGCTGGACTCCCAGAAGTTACGGATGTCGCCGGGCTGCTGGAACACATAGGGGGCGTTGCCGATGGCGAAATCCGCCACATAGTTGCCCAGGTTGGCCATATCCGCGTTGGCGATGATGGGCTCGCCCTGGGCGGCCTGCTCGATGGTATCGGTGGTGGTGCCCAGAGACTCACTGGCATACATCTCCACCTTCACGGCGCCCTTGGTAGCTTCTTCCAGAGCCTTGAAGTAGTTCTCCCACTGGATGTAGTTGGCGTCGTTGGCGGTGTAGATGCAGTTGAACTTCATGGTCAGCAGGGGCGTGCTGTAAGTGCCGTCCTCGGACACAGCGGGGGTGGGATCGTTGGCCGGGGTGCCGCCCTTGTCGCCGCAGCCGGCGAGGACGCCAACCGCCAGGCAAAGTGCCATCAGAGCGGCCAGTAAGCGCTTGTAATTTTTCATTTTCTTTCCTCCTAAAATAGTGTGGTTACTTTTCCGTTGATCTCGTTGCTTTCTATAGGCACAGACAACCTATGAGATTGTCAAAACCTTCTCTTATACTGCCGGGGATGCTTTTACCGGCCCTTATACTGCGGCTCACGCTTTTCCAGGAACGCGCTGACGCCCTCGCGGAAGTCGTCGTGCCGGGCCATGTAGCGGGTATAGGTGACCTCCGCCTCGTCCTTGCGGTGGATCTGGAAATCCTCCTGCTCGTTCATGCAGGCCTTCAGATACCGCAGCACCAGCGGGCCTCGTCTGCACAGCTCCTGCGCCTTGGCCATGGCGGCGGGCATCAGCTCGTCCAGCGTATCCACGATCTGGGTCACGCCGCCAAACCGGTCGTGCAGCTCCTCCGCCGTGATGAAGGTGCCGCAATAGCACATGTCCCGCTGGATCATCGGCGGGATGAGGCGGGCCAGATGGCCGCAGCCGCCCACCACGCTGAGCTTTGCCTCCGGGGAGCCGAACACCGTCCCCCGCACCGCGATGGAGATATCCGCGCCGGCGGGGTAGCACAGGCCGCCGCCCAGGCAGTGGCCGTGGACCGCGCAGATCAGCGGTACGCGAAGCTCGTACAGTGCCTGCGCGCCGTCGTAGTACACCTCCTGCACGTTGGTAACGTCCTTGTCGAGAATGCTCTGATAGAAGCGGTTGATGTCCACGCCCACGCAGAACGTCTTGATATCGGAGTGCATGATGCAGACCCAGATGTCATCGTCGTGGTTGATGTAGTCGCACAGCTTGAGGATCTCCTCCTGCACGGTGCCGCTGGCCGCGTTCACCGGCGGGTTGTGCAGCGTCATGACTGCGATGTGATCCTCCACGGACAGGAATACTTTTTCAAAGGTGTAGCCGTTCAGGCTCTCGATCTTTCTCTTTGCCATGGTCAGTCCTCCTTGCCGTACCGCTCGTAGTAGGCGGCCCAAAGCTGGCCGCGGAACTGGGGATGCGCAATATTGATCAGCAGCTTTGCCCGCTCCCGCAGGCTCTTGCCGCGCAGGTTCGCAATGCCGTATTCGGTCACGATGTAGTGCACGTCCGTGCGGGTCGTGGTCACGGTCGTGCCCGCGTCGAACATGGGAACGATGCGGGAGACCTCGCCGTGCTTCGCCGTGGAGGGCATTGCCAGAATGGACTTGCCGTCGGGGCACATGGCCGCGCCGCGCACATAGTCCAGCTGGCCGCCGATACCGGAGAACTGCTTGATGCCCATGGACTCGGAATTCACCTGACCGTTGAAATCCACCTGCAGGCAGGAGTTGATCGCCACCACCTTGGGGTTCTGGCAGATGACCATGGGGTTGTTCACATAGTCCACCGTGCGCATCATAACATCGGGGTTGTTGTCCACGAAGTCATACAGCTTCTTGGAGCCCATCAGGAACGCCGCCACCATCTTGCCCTTGTCCAGCGTCTTGTTGGCGCCGGTGATGACGCCCTTTTCATACAGATCCACAACGCCGTCGGAGAACATCTCGGAGTGGATGCCCAGATCCTTTTTATCGCCCAGGAACTTCAGCGTTGCATCGGGGATCGTGCCGATGCCCAGCTGCAGGGTGGAGCCGTCCTCCACCAGGCTGGCAACGTTCCGGCCGATGGCCTCCTCCACCTCGGTGATGACGCCGCCGCCCATCTCCAGGATCGGCATGGACGCCTCCACGCAGTAGGTGAGCTGGGAGACATGCACGAAGGAATCGCCCATGGTGCGGGGCATCTGGTCGTTGACCTGCGCAATGACCATCTTTGCATTCAGCACCGCCGGCTTCGTGCCGCCGACGCTGACGCCCAGCGATACATACCCGTGCTTGTCAGGAGGCGTGCAGGACACCATCGCCACGTCGATGGGGAAAGTGCCGTCGCTGAAAAAGCGCGTGGACTGGTGATAGAAGAAGGGCGTGTAATCCGCGCGGCCTTCCTGCACCGCTTTTCTGGTGGCCGCGCCCACGAACATGGCATTGTGCCTGAAGTGGCCCGCCATTTTGGGGTCGCAGTACTCGCTCCTGCCCAGGGGGACCCAGTGGGTGATCTCCACATTTGTAAAACGCTCATAATTGCGGACCAGCGCATCCACCAGCACAGAGGGCTCATTGGCGGCGTGGCCGAAAAACACGCGGCAGTTGTCGGGGATGTGGGAAACAGCTTCATCCGATGTTACAAGCTTGGAGCGATAGAGTTCTTGCCAATCTGTCATAGTACACCTCAACGATCAATGTAGTAGTTTTTCATGTCCCTCTCCAAGGACTCCGTACAGGTAAGGCAGGCGGCACGCTGCGGGACCGGCATGCGCGGCGCCATATGACTCACACTCTTATAGAAGCAATTTTCATGCCAAGGGAGCGGTTCGTTTCCTGTTTTTGTTAACAATTTTTTTATTTATTTTTTGTGAAAAACATCACAAAAAATCTCAAAAAAATAGGCGTTTTCCGGGAGGCGGCAGCGCCTCTCCAGTGGTTCGTTCCATTTTTGGAACAATTTTCGTCATGTTTTGCCATTTTTGGAACTTATGTGCCGCATTGCGATGGGCCTCCCTACCGACCCATCGCAATACAACACACCAAACACTTCTGTGAGGAGGTGTTTGAGGAGGAAAACAGCTTTACTTGGCGGCCTTGGCAGCCTTGATGGACTCGATCAGCTCGGGAACGACCTTGAACAGGTCACCCACGATACCGTAGTCAGCCACCTCGAAGATGGGAGCGGTGTCGTTCTTGTTCACGGCGATGATGCACTCGGAGTCCTG
>CAKTKM010000014.1 GCA_934569425.1 uncultured Oscillospiraceae bacterium | reverse complement strand
GCGCCTACCACCACCAGTGAGGAGATGTACGCCGGGTTCACCTCCTTCAGTCCGAACAGGCTGACGCGGTTCGTCCCATGGAGCACCGCATCACGCATGGCCTCCTGCACCGACTCCGACTTTCCTTGTCCCGGAACCAGCAGGGATCCGGCCAGAAACGCCCCGGTAATCAACAGCCACACCACAAGGAACCGGGTCTTTTTCTTTTTTTCCATTCTTCTTTCACCTCTTACGCATGGTCATCATTTGATTTTCAGATCCGTCTGCTCCCACGGCATCCGGCTGGCGTTGCTGCCGAAGTGTCCGTAGCAGGACAGCGGGGAAAAAATGGGGCGGGTCAGGCCAAACCGCCGGATGATGGCGGCAGGGCGCATATCCACACTGTTTTGTATCGCCCGGTTCAGCGCATCCCGCTCCACCTTTCCGGTTCCAAAGGTCTCGATGCCTACTGCCATCGGCTCCGCCAGACCGATGGCATAACTGAGCTGTACTTCACAGCGGTCAGCCAGCCCCTGCGCCACGATGTTCTTGGCGATGTACCGCGCCAGATACGCGCCGCTGCGATCCACCTTCGTGGCGTCCTTTCCGGAGAAGGCGCCGCCCCCGTGGCGGGCATATCCGCCATAGGTGTCCACCATCAGCTTGCGTCCGGTCAGCCCGGAATCCGCGGCGGGGCCGCCCCGCACGAACCGTCCGGTGGAGTTGACAAATACCTGCGTGTCTTCGTCCAGCATCCCGGCAGGCAGCGCGGGTTCGATCACATGGCGGCAGATCTCAGCGCGCACCGTTTCCGTGGAGACCTCCTCCCGGTGCTGGGCAGAGACCAGAACCGACGCAATGCGGGCGGGACGCTCTCCGTCGTATTCGACCGTCACCTGCGTCTTGCCGTCCGGCAGCAGGAAGGGTAGCTCATTGGTGCGCCGCACCTGCTCCAGCCGCTGGGCAAGGGCATGTGCCAGCTCGATGGGCAGCGGCATGAGATCCGGTGTTTGCTTGCAGGCATACCCGAACATCATACCCTGATCTCCCGCTCCGGCATCCAGCCGCTCCGCCTCCCGGCTGCGGGCGATCCCCCGCGCAATATCCGGAGACTGTTGATGCAGCTCCACGCGAATGGCGCAGGTATCCGCGTCAAAGCCGCGTCCCGGCTGGGTATAGCCGATCTCCGCAATGACTTGCCGCGCAACGGCGGCGTAGTCGATCTCCGCCTGCGTTGTGACCTCCCCGAAAATGTGCAGCCGGTTTTCCCCACAGGTCACTTCGCAGGCAACGCGGGAATCGGGATCCCTCTCCAGCAGCTCATCCAAGATCCTGTCTGCCACCTGATCGCAGATCTTGTCTGGATGACCGCGGGTCACGGACTCCGATGTAAATAGCCGCTTGTCCATGGTACCGCCTCCTGTCTCTCCGCTCTTTTGCTCCATCGTAGCAAAATCCATCCCGGGATACCACGGTGGAAAAGCCCGTTTCCTACAAATTCTACAGGAAAGACAGGTTTTACGCAAATTTGCGCAAAATCCGCCCTTTGCGCAAAAAAGCCGCCCCACAGGGACGGCTTTTGAAAAGCGCCTATTCGATTTGAACGGCAATGGCCAGGAATTGGTCGAACAGCGCACCCAACCGGTCTACGCTCCCGTCAATGTCGTTCTCCATGCGGTTCCAGAAGAACTGCATGACGAACCCGATATAGGCATACCGGCAGAAGGAGGCAATACGGGAGCATTGCTCCTCCGAAAGGGGACGCCCCTGCGCCGCCTGACGCACGATCCGCGAAAAGGGATCGTCCGTCAGGGAGAAGATGTACCGCTCCAGCCGGTCCCGGGAGAGCCCGTCAAAAATATGATAAATGATCTTGGGATGATCCTTGCAGTGATGCAGGATGGCTTTTGTGGCAGACACCCATTCGATCGTCTCCCCTTTGGGAACAAAGGCCTCCACCTGCTCCTGAAACCATGCGTCCAGCAGTCCGTAAATGTCTTGATAATGATAATAAAATGTATTGGGACTGATTCCGGCCCGCTTGACCAGCGCCGCTACCGTGATCTTATCAAAAGGAGATTCCGTCAGCATCTCCTGAAAGGTCGTCATAATGAGCTTTTTGGTATATAAGGCCATGGGATTCCTCCTGCCTGCATTCCATGTAGATCTGCCGCTTCCTTCCGGTATTGCTGTTTGCTATTTTACAACAAATTTCGCCGCGCCGCAAGTCGGCTTTTTCCGGCCATTGGCCGCACGCTTTTCTGATGCTCTCCGGCAAAAGAAAAAACCTTGAAACCTTGCGGTTTCAAGGGCTTTTCTTATGGTGCGAGTGGCGATACAGAACTTTTTGAAAAACATAGTAATATCAATGGTTTCTGGCTTTAGGACAACAAAATTTCTTGCTTGTAACTTCATATTCAGTCCTCAAATTCAAGGCGATTGTTGAAAAACAGTCGCCTTTTTCTATACCCAAGTGAACCCCATCAAAGATGTTGAGATTAGGGTGGAAAAACCGCTGTTTTATCCGCTGTGGTTTGCGTTCCAAAGTGAGCATGAGTGTTTTCCTATGTGGTAGTCTGCGGAGGCATACAGGCGGAGAAACCACCCAAAATCAACACTTTTTATCTTCACAGAAAGGAGGTGTCGGAGATGGCAGTTTTTCGCATTGAAAAGACCAGAGATTATGCTGCGCTGATGGCGGCATCGGGACTGGCGCTCCTTCTGCCGGGCGGGGTAAGCCGAAAACGAAGCCATGAGGAATAAAGCGTTTTCCAGGCTGCTTCTCCTCGCTGGGGCGGTCCTGCTGGCGGCGGCGGTGGGGTTTGCCCTGTTGGGCGCACGGCAAAAAACAGCGCGGCAGGCGGAGCTGTCCGATTCCCTGCGGGATATGCAGGCTCTGCTGTCGGAGCCGGCCGCCGGTGTGACCGGTGACCGGACAGACGGGGAAATGCCGCAGCTGGAGCTGAACGGGCGGGATTATATCGGCCTTTTAGAGTTGCCGGAGCGCGGGATCACGCTGCCGGTGGCAGCGGACTGGGACACGGGATTGTTTTCCTTCCGTCCGGCGCGTTACAGCGGAACACTGTATGACGGCTCGTTGGTCATCGGCGGCAGCGGCGGTGAGGACTGCTTCGCTTTTTATCGCCTGCATGGATGCCGGGGAATGCATAACCTTCACCGAAGTGTGGGTCGTTCGCTATTCCTTCGCCGTGTCGAAGATCTCGCACCATGCGGCGCTTGGCGCAGAAGATCTAAGCGACCCTGCGTCCGGATTGCTGCTTTTCGTGAAGAAAGATAACCTGTATTTGCTTCTTCACTGCGCAGCCGCGTAAAAAACAAAAGATTAAAATGGTGTACCCATCCATACCGGAAAAGAACCTCCAATTCCTTGTGCTGCAAGGGATTGGAGGTTCTTCCTAAACGGTAATAAAATGTCTCCGTGACGGTGCTTTTGCTTTATGGAACTGGGGTTGGAACTGCGGTAATGATCCCGTTAGTTACGGTCACACCCCATGCCTCCTGCGCCGCCTTCTCCGGCAGCGCCTGTACCGCCTCGGCAAGCACCGTTACCCGCTGGTACACAGCGGTGCCGTCAGGCGCCGCTGTGGTGGTCAGCTCCATCGGATCGCACAGCACCGTGGTACGCTGCCCCGGCTCCACGGCGAAAGCGTAGTAATAGAGTCCATTTCCTGCATCCAGCCAGCTTTGACGCGGCGTGATCTCCGGCAGGGACGAGGGGGTTCCGGTGATGTTTCCCTCCCTGTCCGCCCAACAGGCGCTGAGCCGCACCCGCAGGTACGCCGCAGTGCTGCCGGCATTTTCCACAGTAATGTCCGACTTCACCTCGCCAGTGGCGAAGGCGCCGGTCGGAACCTCGCCGTTGACCTTTTCGTGGACAGCACAGGACACCACTGCAGGGGCAAAGTCCACCTGCGCTTCCGACCTGCGGAGCATAAAGGCCGCCGCAACCGAAACTGTCGCAAAAATCGCGGTAATGATCAAAAGTACCGTAATCGGACGTTTTTTTCGTGAAGACTGCATTTTTGCCGTCATGCTCTCACCTCCTCTCATTTACCATGGCGGGACTGCTTCCTGTGAGCCAGTTTTCTTTGACAGGCCCGCCATCAAATGTCGCCGTCGCTTTCTCATCCTTCTGGATTTCCACTGTTTGCCGGAAGTCGGAATAGCGCCATGACCAGTCGTTTACCTGCTCCACCGTATAGGTGCCGCAGGGCAGTGCGTGGATCGTCGTACAGCCGCCCTTTGACACCGTCACCTCCACAACAAATGAGGGATCCGTCTGAGAAGTCACACGGTAGATGTAGGTTCCGTTCCCATAGCCCTCATCCTCGGTGCCTTTCCTTTCAATGGTAAGGTTGCCGTATATGGCCTTGAACTGGGCATAGAACACGTTCTTCTGGGGAGCGGGAGAGAGCTTCTCCCGCAGAGGAGTAAGCTTGCCGGTGTCCGTTGCCACATTTCCCTTCTCTCCCACCGGCTGGGTACATGCCGCGTCCAGATACCAGCCGGTAAAGGCGTAGCCAGCCCTTGCCGCCGGCGTGGAACCGAGAAAGTCAGTGGAACCCTTCACCACCTCCTGCGTCCGGTTCAGCGTACCGCCGCCGTATTTCCATATCCGGTACTCCGCCGTATATTGCAGTTCCTCATAGTAGAATATGATGTAGTTCTGCTCGTCACGGGGACGCAGAACGATGCTCTGACTTGCTGCAGACACGCAGTGAAAGCCCGGAATGCTCTTCATCGTTGCTGTGACCACCGCGCCGTATTTGCCGGTGTAACCCACGGTGGGAAGCAGCTCATCGCCCTCTTTCGGGGCGGTGGGGTCGCTGCCGTAGCGGAGGTAGCTGACGGTGTAGTTCTGGGTGTTGCGGGTGTAGAACACATACAGCTCCGTACCCTCCGCATGCACCTCAAAGGAGAAGCTCCCATCGTTTTCCTGCGCCGTATTGGTGGTATTGTCACCCCCGCGGACGGTGGCGGCGGAGCACACAGTGAAGCCGCCGAAGATCTGCGGCTTGACGCTGAGCATGGTGCCGATCTCGCCGATGCACTCGGTATAGACAGTGGACTCGGTGTAGTTGGAATAGGTGCCGTCCTGCTGGAGGAGCGGCTCGTCCGAGGTAGCGTCAATGTTTTGCAGCATGTAGTGAACGGCGCAGAAGGCGTTGCGCTTATCCTTCGTGTAATAGAAGGTGATGATATTGTCAGAAGCACCCACATAGGTACCATCGTTTCCCTTGACCACAGCCAGAACCAGCCGCTTGTAAAAGGCATCCGGCATATAGTCCTTCACCACGGAAAACCGCTCCGTAACCACCGCCTTGCTGGTGGATTTTTTGACTATACCGCCGCCGGGGGCAGAGCCGATCAACTCTCCACTGTCCCGATAGCGGTACTCCACCGTATAGTCTACCTGCGCCACATACACATACCGGAAGGTGAACACGTTGACGGTGGGAGAGGATACATTGGGATCCTCCTCCATGGTGATGGAATGGCTGGCCAGCGTGGGATAGTAGCCGGTGTTGTTAAAGGCGTCATACAGCTGGTTATAAGGGGCTCCGGCCTTGGGAAAGAAGGTACGGGTGGTACCCTGATTGGCATAGCCGCGGGTGTCCGCCGCGATCTGCTGATGGTAGCCGCCGTCCTCACCGGCGTAGTAGATGTATGTCCGGCTTTCACCGGAGGCGTTGGTAACGGTGTAGGCCTTGCCGTCCGCCGGACTATACAGTGCCGCCTTGTCCAGCAGCGTTTTCCACTCGTCTGTGGCGTTTTCCTCCAACACATAGCGGATCAGGTAGGGCTGCGCCGTATGATTGCTCCACTCGGCATAAACCAGCAGATCCTCCTTAACCGCTGTATCCATGGGGGTAAAGGCCACGCGCTTGCCGTTTTTTATGTAGAACCATCCGGTGAAGCTGTAGTTGTGTCCCGATGGATCCTCAGGCTCCAGTGTCTCCTGCAGCGGGGTGCCGTGGCTTACCGTCTTTTCCTCCCAGATGAGACTTTCACCGCCGGTGGCCTGGTATGTCTCCATATCCTTCTGGTTGCGGAACAGCCTTACCTTGCGCTCCACCGGCACCCACTTCACATACAGGCTGATGTCGTGATCCGGCATAGTGCTGCCGTAGACGTATTCACTGCCCGTGAAGCAGTCTGGTGAGGTGTACCAGCCACCCTCCATGTACGCGTCCTTTTCCAGTGTTTCCGGGTATTTGACCGGTTTCAGCCAGCCGCCCATCCATCTGTCCAGACTGTCCTGATACGGTACCCCCTCATACTGGTCGACCTGATCGTAGTTCTGCGCTACGAGGGTGTAGGTGTTCCGGTTGTAGTAGAAGTGGACGGTGCGGGATTCGCGCTTGTCCTCCAGCGTTGTCACTCCGGATTTGAAGTAGCCGCCCGGTTTTTCCCGCATGGAGGTGAAGCCCGGCAGGGGCGGGTCGGTCTGGTGGGCGACATCCTTGTTGTCGTCATTGGCGTAGACGGTGTCGTAGAGCTTATAGTACCGGGTCACGCCGTCCACCACGCGCTCCTCGTCGTAGTGTCCGGCATCCTTCTCATCAGCCAGCACCTCAATATAAAGCTTATAGATCCATTGGTGGGGGGTGTTCCATGTATTCCTTGCGCCGTTGTCGAAGAAGCCCAGGAAGTTCACTGTGTCCGGGTCGCCCCACTGGTCGATGAAGCTTTTGTCATACAGCAGATCCTCGTTGAGAACAGGGTACAGGCACTTGATGGTGGCGTTTTTGTGATCCTTCGTGTACTTCACGTTGTACTCGCCGTTCCAGCCGGAGAAGTAGGCGTAGTTGCCCCAGCCGTCGTTTTCCAGATAACTTGTACCGCCGTTCCCGCTATTATGGCTGTTTTTCTCCGCGTCCGTCAGGGGTACCCTGCCGAACACCTCGTAGGTAGGCCACAGGTGCGTGAGATCCGCGCCGTAGGGCACGGTAAATTCCAGATAATAGAACCGGTCGCCCTTATCGTTATAGTCGTCAGCGGGATAGGTGCCTGTGGTGTATTCATAGTTCGTGCCTTCGAGCTGCGTCGGGATCTCGGGCAGCGCCGTCACCTTGCCCCACTCTTCGTTGGGGACGTTATACAGCAGGCTCTCGACATCGTTGACTATATTGCCGTCTTTGTCCTTCGGGCGCGGGCGTGAACCCGACCCCGTATCCAGATGATAGCCAAAGTTGTACGTGCTGCCGCCCACCACGGAGTAGACAGGCGTGGTGTCGTGGTTGTCGGTCTTGACCGTGTCGTAAGCCGGAACGTACTCCTTGGCGTAGTAGAACCGCAGGGTATATTGCCTGCGGGTGTAGTAGACGTTCACCACGGTGGAGCCGTCACCCTTGACGGTGACGTCCTTATCCGCCTTTTCAAATATGGTGTGGCGGAGAATATCGGGCTTGCAGGCGTTGGAGTGGTTGTGGCTCTTGCTCTCGGCAAGGCCGCAGATATTGGTGTCCGCCGTGAGCCAATTCTTATCGCCGGTGACAACCTCGCCAGCCCTGGCGTCGCGCTTCTCGCTGCCCTTGTAGTCGTACTTGTTGGTGTGTTCGGCGTTTTGCAGCCAGTAGACGGCGGTGTAGGTGGTGTCGGCGCTGACCCACAGCGCCTTGTACTGGGCGTTCTCCGCCGGAACGGTGGCGGGCAGCTTGTCGGCGATGCCATCGCCCTTGCCGTTGGCGTCCAGCTTGTCCCAACCGGCAAATGTGTAGCCATGTTGGGTAGGGGTGGCGGCGACAAAGGGGGTGCCGTATCGGGCATAGATATGCTCCGAGCCATAGCCGCCGTTGGCGTCCAGCTTCAGCTGGTAGTAATTGCGGTCGTAGTAGCACTCAAACACCGTGGAGCCGTCCGCCGCCACCGCCTCCGGATAATGATACAGCTTTGTGAAGCCCACGATGTCATTCTCGTCCAGCTCCAAAGCATCATTGGCGATGATGGTGCCTGTCAGGGCGCTGCCCTGACGATAGAAGTTCACATCCTCCGTATACATATCATCGTTGATGTTCTGGAAGAAATAGCGTGCGGCGTAAGGCACCTGAATGGCCTTATAGTACACATTCACCGTATAGCTATCACCGGTGTATCTCGCCGGAACGGACAAAAGCAGATGCTGCGCGCTGTCCAAGGCGGCGGTGGAGTCGGTGCTGTCCGGATCCGCCGCGTTCCAGTAGGGCGCATAGCCCAGATAGGTGGGAGAAAGCACCGTCTGCTCATAGGCCGCGCCTCGTTCAATGGTGGCTGAAAAGCCGGTGTAGATCGGCAGCTTCGACACCGCGTCCAGATAGGAGATACGCACCTCGATGAAATCCGATGCGGTGCCGTCTGTGCGCCTTGGGGCGCGGTGGGGCTTGGTACCGGTCTGGTCTCCGGTCTGCGTCTGGGCGTTCCTCTGCCGGTTCAGGGCGGCGCTGTCCGTCTCCGCGTCATAGGAAACCGTCACCACGACCGGCTGGGATGCGGCCTCGCTGCCTGCGGCACAGCGCACCGAGGCGCTGCCGTTTTCCAGTGCCGGCGCGATCATGGCATAGGTCAGCGTCAGCGCCGCGCCTTCGGCGTTGTAAATGTCTACCCAGTCGCCGTCCAGCTGGAGCTGCCACTGAAACGCCGTTTCGCCCGTCTCGCAGGAAGCCTCCAGTGTCACGCGGCCGGACTGCGGCAGCGTGATCTGTGACGCCCTTGTGCCGTCGGCCGTGACGGTCACGGCCTCCGCCGCGTCGCTTACCGCCATCAGCCCGCCGGGCAGCAGTTCTATCAACAGCACAAGCCCCAGCAGCAGCGAAAGCAGCCGCCGAAGGCCTGTGGTTTTCTTGTCGGTATGTCTCTTCGCCATACGGCGTTACCCCCTTTCAACGGCTTCGTTCCCATGCCGCCTGCGGCGTTTCCGTCCCCTCTCGCTGTACGGCGGCGGCCTGCACGCCGATGTTCAGCGTGCCGGGCAGGTCTTTCAGCTGCGAACGGGTCATTTTCTCCGATACCTCCACCGTGCCGCCGGATATGATGTCCGCCTCCAGCGCCGTGTTGGGCGCAAGCTCGCGGTAATAAACCGCATTGCTGTTGTTGTCCGTCAGAAAGCGCCAGCCATCGTCCACGCGCCATGTCATACCGGCGGGGTCACGATAGCGATAGGTGATGTTGTCCGCATCGCGTGTCCAGCCGTTGGCCTGCACCTCCACGAATATGTAGGTGGCCACCTCGCTGCTTTCAAAGCGGACGGTGAGATTCTTCCTCGCGGCCACGCCGGGCTGGAGCAACACCTTGCCGCTGTCGGTGACGGTCAGGTCGCCGAAGGCGGCCACCCGCGCGGTATCCTGCGAGTAGGCGGAAGCCACATAACGGGAGAAGGTAACGCCTGTAAGCGCAAAGGTGGCAATGGCCAGATACAGCAGCCATGTCCGCAGAGGGACAGCCCGCCTATTCCGTTTTTCCAGACGATTGCCTGCCGCCATAGCTCTCTCCCTCCTTGCGCCGTCTTTTTTGCAGTATATCCGGCGCCAGCACCAGAACCGGTACCATCAGCACCAGACACAGCGCCCCCAGCGGGGTGCGCAGAAACCGTACCACCGCGCCCGCGCCGTGAAGCGTAAGCACCACCCGGCCGAGAACGGCCTCCGGCGGTGTCGTGTCCGCGTCCTCGGTGTTGTTGGCGTCGCCTCTGGTACGATAGCCCTCCGCCGTCACCGCTGTCACCCGATGGGTCACGGTGCTGCCGCCGCTGCGGAACATAATGATGTCGCCCGCGTCGTAGTCCTCCTGACGATGCACAAGCACCAGATCATCGGCGCGGATGGCCGGCTCCATACTGCCCGTCAGCACCACCGCCACGCGGCAGCCCAGCACGGCGGGATCCTCAACATGGAACAGCGTCCGCGCTGCCAGTGTGTAGAGGTTGACCAGCACTATCAGCGCCAGCACCGCCACGATCACCCCCTGCACCGTCCTGATGACGGCGCGTCCGATTTTTTTAATCACGTTCCGATCTCCTTTTGACTGTGATGACCACCAGCGATACCGCCGCGCCCAGCGCCGCCACATACCACACGCAGGAGAAGCTGTCGCCCGTTTTGGGATTCTCCACCGGAGTGATCACCCCTCCGCCGGAGCCGCCCTGATCGGTGACGGTCAGATAAAAGCCCAGCTCCTCCCTGTCTGTGGCGGCGTTGCCCAGCGCCGTGTCCGCCGCGTCCTGCTCGGCGCTCACCTCAAACAGCCACGACCACAGCACGGAGAAATCCTGCCGCTGACCGCCGTCCACGGAGCCGCTGACCGCCCGAACCACCTGTGCCTGCTCCACGCCCTCCGGCAGGGAGTAGCGCTCCGTGTCGGCAAATCCCTCGCCCTCCAGCGCCGCCGTCACCGGAATCCGCAGGTCGGTTTTCTTCTCATACAGCACGGCGGTGTAATACACCGTGCGGTTCGTATCGTTTTTCAGGCGCACTACCGTCTCTCCCGATGTGCCGGGCGCCACCACCCGCTGCCTGTCGGCAGAGGCAACGTTGTCGTAGTCCCTGCGGAACAGTGCCAGCCGCGCCGCGCCCTGCGGGTCTGTGGCCGTGGCGCTGTCCCATGTGAGACGGCCGGTGGTATAGGTCAGCACATGCTCCGGACGGGTGCCGCCGCTGGCATAGGTCATGCCCAGCGCCGCAGGAAGCAGGAGCAGCTGCGCGAGAAGCAGCGCCAGTACCGCCTCCAGCCGGCTTGTTGTTCGCGCAAAGGCCATTGTTGCCCCTCCTTTTCTTCCTCTGTTCCGCTACAAAGGCCGCCTGTCCCGAATGTGGACAGTCCGCCTATATATCGGAACTCCCGCCTGCCCGCAAGGGGCAGGCGGGTTCTCGATGCCGCGGAGGCAGGGGAGATTTCCCCGCGGCCCATATGGAGAGGTAAATCAGTCAATCTGGGTAACAGTGGTGGCTACCACGATACCCACGGTGGCAGCTTTTCCTTCAGCGGCCTGATCGCCCAGATAGGTGTCCTTCACGTCAATATCATGATTCACTTTGCCATCAGTCTTCGTGACTTCAAAGGGCCACTCCCAGGAAATCGCCACACCCTTGCTTGCAGAAGCACTCAAATCGGTGTTTGCCGGATATTTTTTTGTCAGATTATTGATAGCACTCTCAACAGCAGCTTTAAACTCATCTGAACTATTATATTTCAACCCGTCGTATTTAGTGTCGTTAACAGTAATGACCAGCGGGCAATAGTATTTTCCATCTGCATCCTTCCAATTGTCCACGGGATTGAGGTGATCCGTCGTAAACGTCACATGCGCCTCATACTTGACCTCCACGGCCACCTCAGGAGTGCCGGTCACGGACACCGTCAGCGCATTATCCTTTTTAGTACCAGGAGCCACGCGCTTATAATCGTCTGAAGAAATCACAGACTTGGTGATTACATGGCCTGCATAGTCCAGAAGTTCCGGATCCTTAGCATCATACTCCTTGGCGAACACATCGCCGGTAGCCGTTACCGTCACGCCGAACTTGGCAACACGGGCCTCGTCCATACCACCATCGCTGGTCACATACTTAGCAAACGTGCCGCCCACGAAGCAGCTTGTCACCAGTACCAGTGCCAGCAGCAGGCCGGCCACCCGCAGGGTCTTTCCGTTTTTCTTTGTTTTCATACAGTTCCTCCATTCTGCTCCGGCTCATCCGCCGGGGCTGCCTTTCCCTTATGTCTGTTTTATGTGCTGCGCCGCGAAGCGGCGCGGGAAAACATTGTCATTCGCCGTTTTTTTCCGCCTTCAGCCGCTCCAGCTCCCGGCGCAGCTGCTCCTTTTCCGCGTCATCGGCGCGGGCCTCCTTGCGCCGCCGCAGAATATCCCACACCACAAAGGCGCACACCGGAACGCCGATGAAGATCACCATACCCAGCGGCCTTTGCAGGAACAGGGCGAAGTCCCCCAGCTTGGGGATACGGCCTGCATACCGCCCGATGATCTGCTGGGCCTCCACCGGCTCGTCGGCGGTGTTGTTGGCGTCGCCCTTGGTGATAAATTCCCCTCTGTCGGCGCTGATGGACACGATCCGGTGGGTCACCACAACGCCGCCGTCCATAAAGCTGATCACATCGCCCACCTGCAGGTCGTCTGTGTCGGCCTGCCGGGTAAAGATCAGATCACCCACCTCAATGTGATCCTCCGCCGTTCCGCTCATGGAGCCGGACAGCACCACCATGGGCGCCACGCCCAGCACCGTGGGAGGGGTTTCCGGACGCAGCGTCCCCTTCACGATGATAATAAGGTTGCACACCAGAAAGAAACCGAACACCACGCACAGCACAGCACCGGCAATGTTCAGCGCCGTGGCTCCCGTCTGTTTTTTCTCCACTTGTCTGCCTCTCTTTCCCGTAAGCCTGTCTTTGCTCCATTAAAGAAAACAAAAAACCGGCTGCAAAAAGTGCGCACCCATCGGGTGCGTTCGTTTTGCAGCCGGTCGATCCTGCAGCCTACGCTGTTTAGACACCATAGCTTTGCGTCTCAGCCTTTCGACTGATTTGCCAAATTTATTTAATGACTGAAAATCATTATAGCAAATTTTGTCTTTCTTCGTCAAGACAAAATTTCAAAAAAATGACGAATTTTTTACAGGCTCCCCCCATTTCTGCCGGACGGCTATCCCAGCCTGTCCAGCCCGTCCAGCACCTGCCGGTAGGCCGCCTCCGCCGATGGGAGCAGCGCCTGCGCACCGGCGCTGTCGCCCGCCCGCAGGCACTCCGTCATGTCCGAGGCCAGCGCCCGAAGACGCTCCAACCCCAGGTTGGCCGCCACGCCCTTCAGGGTGTGCGCCGCCCGAAACGCGGCCTCGGCGTCGCCCCACGCCAGCGCGGCGGTCAACGCGGAAAAGGAGCCGTCCACCGGGAACAGCCGCAGAAAGCGCATCGCGGCTGCGGCGCCGCCCAGCCGTGAAACAGTGCCGGCGGCATCGCCGCCGGTCAGCCGGAAAAATTCCTCCAGTGTCATGGTCGTTTTCTCCCGATACACTCCGCGATGGCGCGGATCATTTGCGCCGCGTTCAACGGCTTGGGAACGTGGCCGTCCATGCCTGCCTCCAGACAGGCCGCAACGTCCTCGTCAAACAGGTTGGCGGTCATGGCAAGGATGGGGATGTCACTGTCGCAGCGCCGCATGGAGCGGATGGCGCGGGTGGCCTCCAGACCGTCCATCACCGGCATCATCATATCTATCAGTATCGCGTCCAGCTCCCACTGCGCCGAGTCGGCAAAAACCTGCACCGCTTCGCGGCCGTCCTGCGCCTGCGTCACCCGCGCCCCCGCCTCCTCCAGCAGATATACGGCGATTTCCCTGTTCAGCTGGTTGTCCTCCACCACTAAAATATGCATGCCGGCGATGGTGGGCAGGGTATCCTCCGCCATCTGCGGCGCGGCGCTGGGGGGCAGAAAAACGTTTATCTCAACCCGGGTGCCTTTGCCTTTGACACTGTCCACCTGAATGGTGCCGCCCAGACTGTCCACAACGCGCTTCACCACAGCCAGCCCCAGCCCCACGCCGCCGCCAATGGAGCGGGCGGTGTTCTCCTGCGCGAAGGCCTCAAACATATGCTGCTGGAATTCGCTGCTCATACCCACGCCGTCATCCTCGCACAGGAAGGTCAGGCGGCACTTGCCGTCGGCCTCGCGCCTTGTGCGGAAGCGGCAGCGCACCTCGCCGCCGGGGAGACTGTAGCGGATGGCATTGCCGATGACGTTCTGCCCCACCTGCCGCAGATACAGCGGGTTGCCCTGAAACTCGTCGCATTCCAGCGCCAGCTCCTGCATCTTCAGCGTGACGCCCTGCGCCTCTGCCTGTGCCTGCGCCAGCGTCATGACCTCCTCCAGCTCCGCCGATAGGCGGTAGGACATGGATACGGACGCCGTGCTCTCGTCCGCCAGACGGTTCAGCGTCAGCACATCGTTCACCAGTGCCAGCAGGTATCGGGCGGCGGTCTGTGCCTTCTCGCGGCAGCTTTGCACCAGCGCCCGGTCGTCGGGGCTCCGTCCGATGATCTCCAGCATACCCATAATGATGTTGATGGGCGTGCGGATGTCGTGGCTCATGCTGCGCAGGAAATCGGTCTTGGCCTGATCCGCACGGGTGGCACGGGCCACTTCCTCCTCCAGCTGATGCTGATAGTTCCGCTCCTGCTGCTTGCGATCCCGATCGGTGCGCAGCAGTATCAGCATGCTTACCATCATCAGCAGCATATAGACGCCGAAGGTCATAATGACCGCGTTGCGGCTATGTGCAAACACGGAGTCCGCCGACAGAAACACATACAGCCGGAAATCCCCGTACAGTCCGCACGCGCCGAAATACAGGCCGTCGTCCCGCACCGCAGTGATGTTGCTGCAGCCCTCTGCCGCTTCCAGCCCGCGGATCAGAGGGATCTCCTCCACCGGCCTTCCCTGCTGGGCGGCATTGCTGCTCCCGATGACGGTCACGCCGTCGGTGATATACGAATAGGCCCGGTCGCTCAACGACGACTCATATCCTGCCAGCAGTCTCTCCAGTGAGGTCTGATAGGCGGTCAACTCATTGCTGTCCCGCGCTCTGGCACAGAAGACGAGCCCCGGTGCGTCCTGCCGTGCCACCGCCGCAACATCATAGATTGCTCCGTCCTTTGTCAGACGCCGGGTGTATATTTTCTCGGGCCAGTCCAATATGCAGCTGACGGAGGTGCTGGTATAAAGGCTGCTCCATTCTCCGCCGCCGTAGACGTACTCCGGCTTCAGCTCGCCGTCCAGTATCACCGCGTCGGTTATCCGCTGCCGCCGGGCATATCTGGACAGATACCCGTCGCCGTGCATTTCAGTTGCGACCGTAGCCAGCTCTACGGCCTGCTCTGTCAGGCGCATAAGGCTCTTTACCTCATCGGAGGTCATGATCTCCCGATAGGCAATACACTGGCGCTTGAGGTACTGCAGGGTGCGATCCGTCGTCTCCTGCGCGTTGTGCATACTGACGGACGCTCCCACCCGAGACACCGTGGCCAGAAGAACGATGCCGATGACCAGCATCAGCAGCGCCGCTGTTTTGTTGGAAAATCTTTTTTTACTCATGCCGCAACTCCGCCAGCGCCGCTTCTGCGTTCACGCCGTATTCCGCCAGAATGCCCGCGATTGTGCCGTCCTCGTCCATCTCCCGCAGCACCGCGCTCAGCTGCTCGTCAAGCCCCCGCTGATCGTCCTTATGAAATGCCACGCCAAGGTTCGCCCGCAGCAGCTCCTGCTCCAGGATCCGACAGCTCCCCAAGTGAACGGTCATGAAATCCTGGTAGGCGGTTTCGTGGCCGGCGCAAGCGTCCACATAGCCCCTGTTCAATGCTGCGAATACCGCGTCCATGCTGGCGAGGCTGTATATGCTTTCTATCTGCTCCACCCCCGCTACCTGATGGCGCAGAAACAGTTCCTCCGGCTTGGAACTGTTCTGGACGGCAATGCGCTTGCCGTTCAGATCGCTGAGCGTGTAGATGCTGCTGTCACTGCGTACCACCACGACCTGACGGCTGCACATATATGGCCCCGCCCAGCGGTAGCGCTCCTCGCGGCCATTCATGGAAAAGCTTCCCCACAGGCAGTCCACCTCACCCTGCTCCAACAGCACGTCCTTGTTCTGCCAGTCGATTTTCCGCAGCGCTGGCGCATAGCCCATGCGCCGGCACGCCTCCGTGGCGATCTCCACATCAATACCGACAAAGGTGCCGTCCTCATCCAGATAGAAATATGGCTCATAGTTGTCGCTGCCGATAACCAGCTGCGGCAGCGCTTCCTCCGGCTCCTGCCGGCCGCAGCCGCACAGCACCAGCGCACACAGCGCCAGTGCCGCCGCCAGCCAGCTTCTCCACTTGTGCTTCATTGTCCCGCCTCCCCGCCGTAAACCTCCCGGCGCAGTGTATTCTGCAATTCCCGCAGGCATTCCAGCAGCAGCGGGTTGAAAGCGCCGCAATCGCCCGCCATGATCATCTCCATAGCCTTTTCAAAGGTGTACGGTGCCTTATAGGCCCGTCGGCTCACCAGCGCGTCGAACGCGTCCGCCAGTCCCGCTGCCTGTGCCGCAATGGGGATCTCCGCTCCCTTCAGGCCGTCCGGATAGCCCCTGCCATCGATCCGCTCGTGGTGCCACCGGCAGATTTCCGCCGCCGTCTCCAGCAGCGGCTCACCCTGGTAGTCCTTCATGCTCCGCAGGATCGACTCGCCGATGACGCAGTGCTCCTTCATACGGTGGAATTCCTCCGGTGTCAGCTTTCCCGGCTTGTTGAGGATCTCGTCCGGAATGACCAGCTTTCCAATATCGTGGAACATAGCCGCGCTTCCGATCCGTCTGCAATCCTGCAGGGTCAGCCAGTATTTGCCGGTTTTTTCCGTCAGCCGTTCCAGCAGCAGCTCCGTCAGCTGCCGAATCCGCCGTGCGTGTCCGGTTCCCTCGCCGTTGCGGCAGCCCACGATACGCGCCAGCATATCCGTCATCATTCCGTTGAGCCGCTCCTGTGTCCTGCTCTGCTGCGCCAGTACCGCCGCCAGCCGCCGCTGCCGCGCATACAGCTTCACCGTGTTCATCACACGCCGCTGCACCACCTGAATATCAAACGGCCGCTCAATGTAGTCCGACACACCCAGTTCATAGGCCTGCCGTATACTCTCTCTCGAGGTGTCCGCCGTAATCATGATCACCGGAATGCTGTCCAACAGTTCCCGCTGCCGCATCTCCCTCAGTACCTGAATACCGTTCATCTCCGGCATGATTAGATCCAGCAACACCAGCGCGATGTCCGTGCCGTATTTCTCCAGCAGGGCGAAGCACGCCGTGCCGCCCTCGGCCTCCAGCACCTGAAAGTTCTCCCTCAGCATATCCCGCAGTATGGCGCGGTTCAGCGGCGCGTCGTCCACGATCAGGATCCGCTGCGCCGTCTCGCCGTCGTCCGGGTGCGCCGCATCCCGCTCTGTCACCAGCATGTCCTTTGTCCGTTTGGCGCGGTACATCAGCCGGTCGGCGCGCCATGCCACCATTGACACCGTCTCCTGCCGCGCCATCACCGCCCCGATGCTGACGGTAAGCCGGATGTCGTCGCCACAGCCCGGTATCACCGCGCCGCGTATCCGCTGCCGCACCGTCTCCAGCATGGCTGTAAAAACGTCCTCCTCCGCGCCGGGGGCCAGCACCAGAAATTCATCGCCGCCGTACCGTACCAGCGAACCGCGATCCCCCAGCTCCCGCCGGATCGTCTCCGCCAGCGTCCACAGCACCCTGTCACCCGCGGCGTGGCCGTATATGTCGTTGTATAGCTTCAGATCGTCCGCGTCCACCAGCGCCACCCCGCCCTGGAACACCTCTGACGCCATGTCCCGCTCGTAGTGGTTCCGGCTGAGTGCGCCGGTCACAGCATCCTGCTCCTGCGTGTCCCGTCCGGAGAGGATCAGCGTGTCGCCGTCCAGCCGGGCGCTGTTTTTGAATACCTCGATCTCCGCCTTGGCATCGCTGCGCAGCTTGTCCGCCTCCGCCTTCGCGTCGGCCACGATGGCGGCCGCCTGCTTCCGGGCGTTGTCCAGAATGGCGGCGGCCTCTTGGTTGGCGCTGTCGGTGCCGTCTTTTTTGATGGGAGAAGCAAGCTCCTGAACCTGAAGCTCCACACCGTTCACCTTCTTATCCGAAATTCACAAATGCCCCATTTTATGCT
Organism: uncultured Oscillospiraceae bacterium; assembly: GCA_934569425.1. Classification (GTDB taxonomy): domain Bacteria; phylum Bacillota; class Clostridia; order Oscillospirales; family Oscillospiraceae; genus Vescimonas. The sequence goes on along the minus strand of CAKTKM010000014.1, from coordinate 1,679 downwards.
TATTATATTATATACAGCCTGTGCTTTGCAACATTATTTGTGTATTCTGTCTCTTTAATCTGCCAAAGACAAAACTCACCGATGCTACATATCCCCAACGCAAAAAGCAAGGGCAACGCAGACCAGACCGCTCCCTCACTTTTTGCATTTGCTACATGCGGATGTGCTCTGGGCAAGCTTGTGCTTCTATAATTTCTATGCCCTTTTGCTGACACAACTTCCGCAGTATGATCCATATGTTGTCTTAATACAAGAATCATAATGAGGTCAAGAATGACATTCAAGAGATTTCCCAAAAGCTGACCCATCATCGCCTTGCCGGACTGCCCCTCGGCGCGGATGACGTTGGAGTAGCAGCTGACGATTAGCACAAACGGACCGGAGCAGCTCACAATCATCAGATAGGTTCTCACATAATCCCAGGTTTCCGCACTTGCGCCGATCATGACGAGAATCTGATCCATGAAAATCAGGAACAGCGCAGACATGAGGATGCCCACACCTACGCAGCACCACATACAGAACGAGCAGACCTTTTTCGCATAGTCCCTCCGTCCTTCGCCCAAGGCACGGGAAATCACCGAGGCGCCGCCGATCCCAAACACCGTTCCCACAGACATAAACAGCAGGAAAACCGGTGTGGCAAGGGAGACTGCCGCCACTTGCAAATCGTCATGGGTCTGCCCGATGAAAAAGGTGTCCGCCAGATTGTAGATCAACCGGTAGATCAGTGCGTCGCTGCCGGTCATAATGCCGTCGCCCTCCGCCGTCTCCTGTAGTACGTCGGGATGCTCTGCGGAAAACAGCTTCAGCTCGGAATGGTACTTAGATTACCCAGAAGTTCCAGCGCCTTCTTCCCGTCGTAGCAGTAGTCCACGCTGTAGGCAAGCCGTCGCAGGCTGCGGACGATAGTTTCACACAGGGCGTGTTCATCTTCAATTACCAAAAGATGCATGAGAGCACTCCTTTAATTTTCTTCATTTTCACTTTGTAATTACGAGCTACTGCGCCCTTATATTTCAATGACTATGCTGTGAGAAGTTTTCTCTCGGTATTTTCCACCTGTACATTTCTCTGCCGCCGTACTACACTATCTGTGCGCAGACAGCCTCCGTCCCGATGCCAACAGACGATACCGTGGCGCGGGTAGGGACAACCCTGACACCGCTCATGCTCATTACAGAATACCGGCTCCGGTGATTTTTGCTGATAGGGCGCTGGCTGTCGTTCGTCGATCCGCCGCGCCAGCGGCCTTGATGGTTTTCGCATATATCTCCTCTCCGGGCTTCCGCCCTTGATCTGTCCTGAAACGCAAAAAGAGCGCCGGTTCGATGGTTTTACGAAACCAACAAACCGACGCTCTAAACTTTGTGAAACTTTTTTATGAAAAAAGCCCCCTTTTGCGAGGAAACTCCTCGTACAAAAGGGGGCTACATCTGATTTTATCGCCAGAAAGCAGAAAAAGAGGGGTTCAAATCACGTCGAACGCCTCTCAGACGGCTCTGACATCCATGCTCAAAACCGGTAAAATCGGGGTGTGGAAAACCCCGGAAAGGCTTGATGCCATGCGGTTTTCACCGCATGGCATCTGAACCTGTTTGTTAACTTGGTGCCTCGTCGGGGATTCGAACCCCGGACACCCTGCTTAAAAGGCAGGTGCTCTACCTACTGAGCTAACG
>CAKTKM010000013.1 GCA_934569425.1 uncultured Oscillospiraceae bacterium | reverse complement strand
GCCGACCCCCATTGTGTTCGCCCGTACATTATACCAATCCCCCTGCGGGATTGCAAGAAAGACTTCCCCATACGCCCGCTTGCCGCCGCAAAATTTTGTCCAATTTGTTAATTTTTCCGCTCCGCTCTTTACCTTTCACCGTTTTTCCTGTAAAATGACCTTTCGTGATCGTATCCTTTCAGAAATCGAGGCGGAGCTATGAGTTTCTTTCAGCGTCTGCGCAATGCGCTGAGCCGGTTCATGTACGGCCGCAACGGCGCCGACCCATTGGGGATGTGCGCCATCTGGGGCGCCATCGTGCTGGACATCATCAGCCTTCTGGTGAAAAAGATCGGTGTCCTGTCCGGCATTCTCGGCATCCTCTCCACCGCGCTGGTGCTGTGGGCGCTGTTCCGGGTCTTCTCCCGCAACCTGGAAAAGCGCCGCGCCGAAAACGCCGTCTTTCTGCAAAAGGTCTGGTGGCCGCTCAAGCAAAAGTACGACAGCAGCCGCCGGCAGCGGATGGACAAGGCGCATAAATACTTCACCTGTCCCAACTGCAAAACCGTCTGCCGCGTGCCGTCGGGCAAGGGAAAAATCGTCATCACCTGCCCCAAATGCGGCCGCGAGATCCGCGGAAAAAGCTGATATACCGCAGTACGCCCCTCCGGCTCAACAAAGCCGGAGGGGCGTGTTTTCTTTTTCAGTTCTCCAGCGCTCCGTTCACCAGCACCCACCGCCGCACATGCTCGATGAACCGCCGGGTGGACAGTGACATGACCTCCTTATCCTTGACGCAGATCCCGATATTCCGGTAAAAAGGACGCGACAGCTGGCAGGCCACCAGCGGATAGGCACACCGCTGCAGCATCAGCTCCTCCATCACGCTGATCCCAAGCCCGCTGGACACCATGGCAAGGATCGTCTGATCCTGCTGCACCGTATACTGGATATTGGGCTGGATCTCCAGCGTGTCGAAGATCTCCTGTATCTCGTAGTCATCCCCTTCATCCAGCAGGATCACCGGATACTGCTCCAGTGCCTTTGCCGGGAACGGCTCCCGCCCCGCCAGCGGATGATCGCAGGGGACGATCACCTTCCACTGATCCCGCTGCAGCAGCCAGCAGTCCAGATGCTGCTCCGCAGGCAGGCTGATAAAGCCGCAGTCCGCCTGCCCATGTACCACCCAGTCCTCGATCTCATTGTTGAAATTGGAGGGCAGCAGCTCAAACTCGATTTTGGGATACACCTCCTGAAAGCTCTTCAGGATATAGGGCATCCACTTTTCCGACACGCTGGTAAACGTGGCCACCCGTACAAGGCCGGTGTCCAGCCCCCGCAGGTCGGCGGCCTTCTGCTCCATCTGGTGCTGCAGGGCGCACATCTGCTGAATATACGGCAGCAGCGCCCTGCCGTCCGCCGTCAGCGACACGCCGCCATGGCTGCGGGCCAGCAGCGTCGTCCCCAGCTCCGCCTCCAGCGAGCTGACGGCGTGGCTGATGCCAGATTGGGTAAAGTTCAGCTCCTGCGCCGCCCGCGTAAAGCTGCCGCACTCCACCGCCTTCAGCAGGATCTCGTACTTGGTCAGACTCATCTATGCCCCTCCTTTGCTCTCCCTTATTCTACCATACCTCACGCTCATGTTCAAATATTTTTTCATGAGAATGATGAAAATGGTGCGTTTTACAAATGGATAACTCTGTGCTATCCTATAATCAACCCGGGAACACAAACGAAAGGAGCGGTGGTTATGGGTCTGAACATCCTATTGGCTGGTCTGGCAGCTCTGCTGGTCGTCGTGGGCGTTGTCAGTCGTGTGGCCAAGTGACGCGTTTTCAGCAAAGCGCGCCTGCGCAGTATTCTGTTTTCCCCCTATGGTTTATGGTAAAAAAGCAGAAGCCGGACCGCCCGTCCGGCTTCTCTTTTGCGTCTTGCGAAACTTCCCGCCTTATGATAAGATGTGTCGTACCCTGAAAGAGAGATGAGACCTATGAACAACAAAAAGACCCATTCCCTGTCGCTGGTATTCGCCCTGCTGGCCAGCGCCATCTTCGGCATGAGCTTCATGTTCTCCAAGCTGGCGCTGGAGGTGGCCAAGCCCACCGTGCTGCTGGCCTTCCGCTTTGTCATTGCCTTTGCCGCCATGTCGCTGCTCATTGCGCTGAACGCCCTGACCGGACGGCTGCGGGGCAGGCCGCTGTTTGCCTTCTCCCTGAAGGGCAAGCCCCTCGGCTCACTGGTGCTGCTGGGGCTGATCCAGCCGGTGCTGTACTTTTTCTGTGAAAACTACGGCATCCTCTACACCTCCTCCGCCGTGGCCGGCACCATCATCGCCGTGGTACCCATCGCCTGTATCCTTATGGACGTGCTGGTGCTGCATGAGAAGGTCACCCGCCGTCAGGTGCTGTGCGCGCTGCTGTGCATCGGCGGCGTGGCGCTGATCTACATGGGCGGCGAGACCCGCGTCTCCCTGCTGGGTCTGGTACTGCTGCTGATGACCGTCGGCTGCGACGCGGCCTATTATACCCTCAGCCATAAGGCTTCTGAAAAATTCACCGCCTTTGAGGTCACCTACGTCATGTTCACCGTGGGAATGCTGTTCTTCGTCCCCGCCTCCCTGATCCAGGGGGCGGGTCACATGGCCGAAACCTTCCTGCCCGCCCTGCAAAGCCCCGGCTTCTGGGGCGCGGTGATCTATCTGGGGCTGGTGTCCTCCGTGGTGGCCTACTTCCTGCTGAACTTCGCCAACGCCCACCTGACGGTGTCGGAGGCGTCCCTTTTCAGCAACGTTACTACCGTGGTCAGCGTGCTGGCCGGCGTGGTACTGCTGAAGGAGCCCTTCGGCCTGTGGCAGATCCTCGGCGTGGTCATCATCTGCGTCTGCGTCTACGCCGCCAACGCGAAGCAGTCCTCCTGACCCCCCTGATCCTTCCGTTAAAAGCCATCTTTTTTCTTTACAAGCTGAAAACCGGCCATAAGGTCGGTTTTCTTATTCTTCCTTCAGGTTTTCCAGCGCTACCCGCACTGCCTCCACCACAAATGCAGAAAAAGAGCACTCCGTTCCCCGGATGGCCTCTTCCACCGCCTGCACCACCTCATTGGGGACGCGGATGGACTTGTTGGTGGATGCCGGCGGCTTGGGGATCTTGAATTTTGCCATAACACACCTCGCAATACCGTTTCATGGAAAAGCTCCACTTTTACGCTTCTCTCTTGATGATCTTCCCGTTCTTCTCCCCTGTCATCTCTCCGTCGCGAATGGCAAAGCCGCCGTTCACCAGCACATGCCGCATGCCCAGCGAGGTCTCGCAGGGATCCGTATAGCTGGCGCACTCATGGAGCGCCTTGGGATCAAACACGCACACATCCGCGTCATACCCCGTCTCCAGGCGTCCCTTTCCCCGCAGGTGCAGCACCTGCGCCGGACGCTCCGTCAGCTTATGGACGGCCTGTTCCCACGTCAGTGCCTTTTTCTCCTCCACAAAATGCTCCAGCAGGTGCGTCACATTGCCGCACACGCGGGGATGGAGCTGTCCCTCTGTGGGGTAGGTGGCGTCCGAGATCACGCAGGACTGCGGCCAGCGCAGGATCTCACAAATATCCTCCTCCGAGGCCATGAAGTCGATCATGGTGATCTGTCCATGCTCTCGTGCCAGCAGCTCGCAGCAGGAGGACAGGGGATCCTGTCCCATCAACGCCGCGATCTCCATCAGGTTGTGTCCCTGATAGGGGTGATCCTCCGGGCAGTGCAGGCTGGTCAGATAGATCCCGTCCCAGCCCGCCAGCTTGGCAATGTCGTCAAAGCCCACGCCGCTCTCGATCCGCGCCGCCAGCTCCCGCCGGACGTTTTTGTCCCGCAGCCGCTCCACTACCGCCTCCATGCCGCCGGTCAGGTAATCCGGCGGCAGAATATGCAGCAGCTGGGTGGAGCCTGCGGTGTAGGGATACACGTCGCAGTCCACCCGCAGTCCGTCCGCCCGCGCCTGATCCAGCAGCGCCAGCACCTGCGGGATCTTCTTCCCCCAGTTGTCCCGTCCCATGGCCTTCAGATGGCTGATATGGACCGGACAGCCCAATGCCCGGGCTACGGCGATCATCTCCTCCACGGACTCCGCCACGCCGCCGCCCTCCTGCCGCATATGCACCGTCACCGGGATGTCCGTCCCCGCCAGCGGCTGCAAAGCGCGGATCAGCTCGCCGGTGGAATAAAAGCACTCCGGCGCATAGCCCAGTCCCAGACTGACGCCCAGCGCCCCCTCCGCCAGCGCCCGCTCCATGGCGCGGTGAATGGCGTCAAAATGTCCCTCCGTCAACTCTGTCAGCCGATAGCCCGCCGCATCGGCGCGAAGGGTACCTCCGCCCACCAGCATCCCCATGTTGAGGGACAGCTCCGGCAGCGACCGGAAGTACCCCTCCATCGAGCGGCTGTCCAGTCCCTCCGGCAGCGTGCCGGTGATCGGCTGCAAATATGCCCGAATAGCGCCGTCATTGGCCGCGCCGAAGGGCGCCGCGGATAAGCCGCAGTTGCCGTTGACGATGGTGGTCAGCCCCTGCCGCAGTTCCCACACGCCGAAATCCGGGCGAAACGCCGCCCCGTCGGCGTGACGGTGAATGTCGATAAACCCCGGCGTCACGGTCATCCCCGTGCAGTCCACCACCTGCCGCGCCTGCGCGCCGGACAGCTGTCCCACCGCGGCGATCTTCCCGTTTTCAATGGCGGCGTCCGCCGCAAAAGCGGCGCGGCCGGTGCCGTCGATCACCGTGCCGCCCCGCAGTAAAATATCAAACATAACGTCTCCCGATCCTTCCTGTTATCCGTGCCGCATGGGCAGCGTCACCGTAAAGCGCGTGGCCTGCGCGTCGCTTTGCACGGCAATGGTTCCCTTGTGCCGCTGCACGATCTGCCGGGCAATGGCCAGCCCCAGCCCGAAGCCGCCCGCGCCGGTGCGGGCGTCGTCCACCCGGTAGAACCGGTCAAACAGATGCGGCAGCTTTTCCGCGGGGATCGGCTCCGCCGGATTCTCCACCGCCAGCACCGCGTTTCGTCCCGCAGCGTCCAGCGTCAGCCGGATGGCGCCGCCGGGTGCGGCGTATTTCACCGCGTTGTCCAGCAAAATGTCCAGCAGCTGATCCAGCTGCTGGCAATCGCCGTTCAGCGCCAGCCCGTTCTGTATGTCGTATTGCAGCGGATGCCCCGCCTCAAAGGCCACCGGCTCGAACCGCAGCGCCGCGTCCGTTACCAGATCGCTCAGATCCACCGGTGCCATCGGCGCGGCAGCCCTTCCGCTCTCCGCCCGCGACAGAGTCAGCATGTCCGCCACCAGCTCCTTCATCCGCCGTGACTCCGCCAGAATGTTATCCACATATTGCCGCTGCTCCGGCTGCGCCGATTCCTCCAGCAGATCCGCCGAGGACAGTATCACCGTCAGCGGCGTCTTCAGCTCGTGGCTGGCGTCGGAGATAAACTGCTGCTGCTCCCGCCACGTCCGCGCCACCGGCCGGGACACAAATCCGCTCAGCAGCCAGCTGACAGCCAGCAGCACCGCCAGCGCCCCGCTGCCGATCAGCAGGCACGTCCGCACCAGCGACCGCAGCGTCGCCTGCTCAAAGCTGCAATCCATAAAGGCGATGCGCGTACTCAGTATCCCCTCCTGCCGGTAAAAGCGCATATGCTTTCCCCGCAGCACGCCGCTCTCTCCGCCGTCCGCAAGCGCCTGGGACACCAGCGACAGCAGCGTATCCTCATCCGACAGGTCGTAATAGGTGCTGCCGGACACCCGCACGGTCCCGCTGGGCAGCACCTCCGCCACGAAGCAGGGGAACTGCGCGGCGCCCACGCCGCCCTGCACCACCTGCCGCAGCTGCATGGTATAGCTCCGGGCGATGTTGGCGCGGGAAAACAGATACACCCCCGCAAACACCGCCAGCAGCACCATCAGCGCCACCAGCATGGTCACGCCGGTGATCTTCCACCGCAGCTTCCGGATCATACCGATCCCTCCCCGTCCTGCGTCAGGCAATATCCCAGCATCCGCAGCGTCTTGATCTTCACATCCGAGCGCAGATGCGCCAGCTTCCGCCGCAAGAAGGAGATATACACCTCCACATTGTTGTCCTCGGCCTGAGAGTCATACCCCCACACCTTGTTCAGGATCTGCTCTTTTGTGACCACCTGCGCCCCGTTGGCCAGCAGCAGCTCCATCAGGTCGTACTCCCGCCGGCTCAGCCGCGTCTCCCGGTCGCCGCACCGCAGCGCGAACGTCCCCCGCTCCAGCGTCAGGTCGCCCCAACCGGTCTGGTCGCTCTCCCGCAGCTGCCCGCCGCCCCGGCGCAGCAGCGTCCGCACGCAGGCCAGCAGCTCCTCCGGCTCAAAGGGCTTGGTGAGATAGTAATCCGCTCCGCAGTCCAGCCCGTGGACCCGGTCCTCCAGCGCGCTCTTGGCCGTCAGCATCAGGATAGGCGTCTCCACTCCCTCTGTGCGCAGCCGCTGCGCCGCCTGAAAACCGTTCATCCCCGGCAGCATCACATCCAGGATCACCAGATCGTAAATGCCGCTCATGGCGTTGTCCAGTCCGCTGACGCCGTCGTGGCACACATCGGCGGTATAGCCCTGCCGCCGCAGCAGCTGCCGCAGCGTCTCCGCCAGCCGCACCTCATCCTCCACGATCAACAGCCGCATATCCGATCCTCCGTCACAGCAGCGCCAGCAGCGGTGCCACCTTGTCCTTGTTCAGCAAATACACTGTGGTATCGTCGTTCAGCGTGGCGTAATAGCACCCGTCCTCCCGCAGCGTCCCCAGCGTCAGAGTAATGGTGGTCTCCGTCCCCACCGTGTTCACATAGGACAGCTCGATCACCGTATCCGGCGTGTCCAGCCCGCACAGGGGCGCGGCGTCCGGCGAGGGATCGTAGTTGAAGCAGCTGTCAAAGGCAAACTCCGCCAGCGCCGCCTCGATGTCGGCAATGCCGTCCGGCCGTGTTACGCCGCCCAGCACCCAGCCATTCTCCTTCTTGGCAAGGCGCACCGCCTTGCTCTCGCTGTCCCGCCGCACGGCAATCGCCGTCAGATTCTCGTCCGTCAGCTCCGGCAGCACAGGCAGCACCGCCATGTCGTAGATGCCGCGGTCCAGCTTCTGCATGAACTCATCCGCCACCAGATAGACATCCTCCCGTCCGTCCACGGACATATACCACTGTCCATCCTCCCGCTGCTGGCCGAAGCGCAGCGTGGTGGCTTCCTCTCCCACCACTACCGTCAGGTAGCGGCTGGTCTCGTCCAGACCGCACTCCGCCGGATCCACCGCCGGCGTAACGGGCGTCAGCGCGGCGGACATCTCCTCCAGCGCCGTCAGGATCTCCTCCACATAGGCGGCGTCCAGCGGGAATTTCTCGTTGTCCACCCACTTCCAGCCATCCTCATCCTTCCGGAACCGGCAGGTCACCTGCCCGTTGCTGTAGTCCAGCGTACCGGCCTGCGTCAGGGGCATCTCCTCGCCGCTGACCAGCGCGTTGTTCTCCATCTGCGCGCCATTGTCCGCCTCCTTCGCCTTGCCGCAGGCGGCCAGCGCCAGCACCAGCAGCAGGCAAAGCAGCAGTAAAACGATACGTTTCATATGTCTCCTCCTTCGGGGTAAATCGTGTTACAACGTTTTAATATACCAGAGAATCAAGGAAAAGGAAAGTCAAAATTATGAATTTTGGCGCAGCCTGACAAAAAATCAGGCCGGAACCGTTGGTTCCGGCCTGATTTTTTCCTTTGCTGCCATATATTGCGGATTACAGCGCGGCGGCGCCGATAATGCCTGCCTCATTGCCCAGACGGGCGGCGGCGATCACCGGGATGGCGCCCTGCCGCTGGCCGAAGCAGTGCTCGGCCACATATTCCCGAATGGGCGCAAGGATCCGCTCACCCTGACGGCTGATGCCGCCTCCGATCAGGATCATCTCCGGCGCAAGACTGTTGACCAGATCCGTCAGCCCCGCCGCCACATAGACGCACCACCGGTCGATGACCGCCTGCGCCGCGGCGTCTCCGCTGTCAGCCGCCTGAAACACGTCCAGCGCCGTCAGCGCCTCCCGTCCGTGCAGCGCCGACTCCGGGTGCTGTTCACCCGCTCGCTTGGCCTGCCGGATCAGCGCCGTGGCGGAGGCATAGGCCTCCCAGCAGCCGTCCCGCCCGCAGGTACAGTGTTCGCCCTCCAGCACCAGCAGCGTGTGTCCCAGCTCCGCGCCCATGGATCGCATCCCGGCGTAGATCTTTCCGTCAATGATAATGCCGCCTCCCACGCCGGTCCCCAGCGTGATGAGGATCATGTTCCGGCAGCCTGCCGCCGCGCCCGCCACGGTCTCCGCCAGCGCGGCGCAGTTGGCGTCATTGCTGAGATGCACGGGGATCCCGAACCGCTGGTGCAGCATCCGGCACACCGGCACGTTGAACCAGCCCAGATTGTACGCCCGCAGTACGGTCCCCGCCTCGCTGTCGCAGGTGCCGGGGGATCCGATGCCGATGCTGGCGCAGTCGGCGGCCTTCAGTCCCGCCTTGTCCAGCGCCATCTCCACGGCGCGGCACATGTCCGCCACCATCTCCTCCGCCGGGCGGAACGCGCCGGTGGGGACGCTGGCCTCGGCGATGATGGCCTGCCGGTCGTCCACCACGCCCACGGCGATGTTGGTGCCGCCCAGATCAATTCCGATACGATACATGGCTCTCTCCTCCCCTGCTTACAGCATCGTGGCCACGGTAACGGCACAGCCGCTGCGCAGCATGTGATCCAGCGTCACGCCCTCCGGCAGCGCCAGACGGCTCAGCGCCAGCAGCGGCCCCTTACCCGTCAGCTTGAACAGCGCCTCCTTGGCGGTCCAGCACTCCCAGAACCGCTGATAGCAGCCTGCGTCGCCGTAGCGGATGTAGGCCATCTCCCCTTCGGAGCAGGCGCGGCGCATAAACTTCTCCTCGGCGGCGCGGATCACCTCCACATCCACCCCCAGCACCTTCTCCCCCACGGCGCACACCACATAGGGGCCGCTGTGGCTGACGCTGACATAGAAAGGATCCCCCTCCACAAAGGGCTTGCCGTTTTCATCCCAGCACAGGGGCGCGTCCTCCGCCGTACCGCCCAGCCGCTGCGCGGCGGCGCGGCGCAGCAGCAGCTCTCCCGCGGCGCTGCGCTTGCGGTCGTCCTCGTTGGGAAACTCCTTCACACGTCCGCGGCGCTCCGCGGACATCATGGCCATGGCCGCCTCATAGGCCGCCGCGTCCATCTCCCTGATATTGTACCAGAACAGCTCCATTTGACTACCTCCATGGTATTATGGTCTTTCAACGCATAAGTATAGCATATCCCCTTCGGCTTTTCCACTCTTTTTGTGTTGCTTTTTGCCGGATTTTGCGCTAAACTGGAGCTGTATGCAAGGAGGACCATTTATGGTTTCAATTATCGAAGTGACCACGAAACGGCAGCTGCGCCAGTTCGTGAATTATCCCAATATTCTCTACCGGGACGTACCCCAGTTTGTCCCCGCCACCTTTGACGACGACATGAGTGACTGGGACAGAAAGAAAAACCCCGCCTTTGAGTACTGCGAGGCACGCTGCTGGCTGGCCATGCGCAATGGTGAGATCGTGGGGCGCATCGGCGCCATTCTCAGCCACCGCGCCAACGAAAAGTGGAACACCAGGCGGATGCGCTTCACGCAGGTGGATTTTATTGACGACGAGCAGGTGTCCAACGCCCTGTTCGCCACCGTGGAGCGCTGGGCCAAGGCCAAGGGCTGTGACGAGGTGCACGGCCCTCTGGGCTTTACCGATCTGGATCGCGAGGGCATGCTGGTGGAGGGCTTTGACCGCCGCAGCTGCTTCTTCACCTATTACAACCACCCCTACTATATCGACCATCTGACCCGTCTGGGCTATGTCAAGGACGTGGACTGGATCGAAAACCTCATTCAGGTACCCACCGATGAAAAGGTCATCCAGCGGTGGCGCAAGCTGTCGGAATTCGTGGAAAAGCGGTGCAATCTCCATGTGTTCCGTCCGAAAACGCGGCTGGACTATTTCAGCCTGATCCCCCGCTTTTTCCAGCTGGTGAACACCTGCTACGCCCCCCTGTACGGCACCGTGGAGCTCTCCGACAAGCAGATCAAGCGCTACAGCGCCAAATTTGCCCCACTGGTGAACCCCAATCTGGCCTTTTTCATTATGGATGAGCACGAGGATATGGTGGCCATGGGCGTGGCCGCCCCCTCCATTGCCGCCGCCCTGCAGAAGAGCCGGGGCAAATATCTGCCGACCGGCTGGATCGACCTGCTGAAGGCCTTCCGGAAAAACGACACCATCGACCTTTTGCTGATCGCCGTGCGGCCGGATTACCAGCAAAAGGGCGTCAACGCCATGATCCTGTACCACGCCATGCTGGGCTGCTTCAAAATGGGCATCAAAGAGGCCGAAACCGGCCCCATGCTGGAGACCAACCAGAAGGTACAGGCACAGTGGAAGGATTTCGACATCCAGCAGCACAAGCGCCGCCGCTGCTTTGTCAAAAAGCTGAAGTGATATGCAGAACTATAAATTTACCATTGCCTATGACGGCAGCCGCTTTTTCGGCTGGGAGCGCCAGCCGGACAGAGACACCGTGCAGGGCAAGATCGAGGCCGTTTTGACCCGGCTGGCAGGCCGGCCGGTGGAGATCATCGGTGCGGGACGCACCGACGCCGGCGTCCACGCCCGCGCCATGGTGGCCAATGCCGCGCTGGAGGTCAGCGAGTCGCCGGAGGAGATCCGGGATTACTGCAACCGCTACCTGCCCGACGCCATCGCCGTGCGGGAGGTGAAGCCCTGCGCTCCCCGGTTCCACGCCCGCTACAACGCCCTGGGCAAAACCTACCGCTACACTGTATTTGTCGGAGAGGTCAAACCTGTTTTTGACCGGAAATACGTCACCATCCTGCCCTATGTCCCCGATGTGGAGCGGATGCGCCGCGCTGCCGCCTATGTAACGGGAGAGCACGATTTCGCCGCCTTTTGCGGCAATCCCCGCATGAAAAAATCCACCGTCCGCACGGTGGATACCATCGACATTCAGCAGCGGAAGGACCGCATTCTCTTCACGTTTCACGGCAACGGTTTTTTACAGAATATGGTAAGAATTTTAGTGGGTACCCTGCTGGAGGTAGGGCGCGGCTTCTGGGAGCCGGAACAGGTTCTGACCATTCTGGAAAGCCGTGACCGCAAGCAGGCAGGCCCCACCGCACCGCCGGAGGGACTCTGCCTGATGAAGGTGGATTACTGAGTCCGGGCAGTGCTTTCGTTGTCCTTCGTTGCCTTTTGTTGTCTGCAAAACGGTACATAAACCCCGGTTATCGGTACATAAAACCCCGTTATTGGTACATAAAGCCGCACCCAAATGCAAAGTAGTGAAGAGATAAAATCATGGCAGGCACTTTCGTGCCTGCCATGATTTTATCTCTTCACATAAAGGGTGCGGTTTTTCTGTTCAGCGGACGCCCATGGCCAGCTCGGCGATCTGGACGGCGTTGGTGGCGGCGCCCTTGCGCACCTGGTCGCCGCAGCACCAGAGGTTCAGACCGTTATCCGCGGTAAGATCGTCCCGAATACGACCCACGAACACCAGATCCTGATCGGAGGTATCCAACGGCATGGGGTAGCGCTTATTGGCCAAGTCGTCCACCAGACGGCAGCCCGCCGCCTTGGCGATGGCGGCGCGGGCGTCGGCCACGGAGATCTTCTCCCTGGTGCGCACCACAAGAGAGACGCTGTGGCTGCGCACCACAGGGACGCGGACACAGGTACAGCTGACCTTCAGCTCCGGCAGATGGAGGATCTTGCGACCCTCGTTCTGCATTTTCATCTCCTCGGAGGTATAGCCCTCGAAGGCCTCGCCGCCGATCTGCGGAATGACGTTATAGGCGATCTGATACTGGAAGACCTTGGGATCATAGGACTCTCCCCTGCCGAGAGCGTCCACCTCGGCCATCAGCTCGATGGGGCCGCCGGCACCGGCGCCGCTGACCGCCTGATAGCTGGAGGCCACGATGCTCTCAATGGGGCTGAGCCGGTTCAGGGCGTTGATGGCCACCAGCGAGACGATGGTGGTGCAGTTGGGGTTGGAGATGATACCCTTATGCTGCTTCACATCCTCGGGATTGATCTCGGGGATCACCAGCGGAACGTCCTTGTCCAGACGGAAGGCGCTGGAGTTGTCCACAAAGACGGCGCCGGACTTGACGATGGCGGGAGCGTACCGTTTGGCGATGTCGTTCTCCGCCGCGCCCAGCACCAGATCCAGACCCGCGAAGGCAGCGTCGGAAGCGGCCACCACCTCTACCTCGCCGCCATGGAAGGGCAGCTTCGTGCCGGCGCTGCGCTCACTGGCGATGGGGCGAAGCGCCGCCACGGGGAAGTTCCGCTCCTCCAGAATTTTCATCATTTCACGACCCACCGCGCCGGTGGCGCCCAGAATACCTACCTGAAACTGTTTCATTTTGCCACATCCTCCTTTACAAAGCTGTCATACAGGACGCGAACGGCCTGTTCAAAATCTTTTTCCTCTACGCCGACGATGATGTTCAGCTCCTCGGGTCCCTGCGTGATCATGCGGATGTTCACGCCGTGCTGACCCAGCTTGCTGAAGATCTTGCCGGATACACCCAGCCGGTAAGCCATTTTCCGGCCTACCGCCGCCACCACGGCGATATGCTCCGTCACCTTGATGGCGTCCGGCTGCACCTCCTGCTGGATCTCGCCCAATATACTATACAGGCACGGGGCCGCCTTGGCGGCCTCCACCACCAGGGACACGGTGTCGATGCCGGAGGGGGCGTATTCCACATTGATCTGGTGCTTGGCCAGAATGGACAGCAGCTTCAGCAGGGAGCCCGGCTCCGAGGACATGCCGCTTTTGGCGATGGTGATGATGGAGAAGCCCTTCTTGCCGGCGATACCGGTGATGAAGCTGCCATCCTGCTCCTCATCGTCGATGGCATTGAGGATCATGGTACCGTCATGCGCCGGATCGTTGGTGTTGCGGATGTTGAGGGGAATATTCTTCTCCCGCACGGGGAAAACGGTTCCCTCATGCAGCACCTGCGCACCCAGATAGCTCAGCTCCCGCAGCTCGCTGTAGGTGACCCTGCGGATGGGCTCGGGGTTTTCCACGATGCGGGGATCCGCCATCAGAATACCGGAGACGTCCGTCCAGTTCTCGTACACGTCCGCGTCCAGCGCCGCCGCCGCCAGCGCGCCGGTGATGTCGCTGCCGCCGCGGGTCAGGGTCACGACGCGGCCGTCGGGCATGGCGCCGTAGAAGCCGGGGATCACCACCCGCTGCCCCTCCGCCGCGCGGCGGAGCGCATCATAGCTGGCTTCCTGATCCACCGTGCCGTCAAATTTGAACCGCAGCCACAGCGCCGCGTCCAAGAAGGTGTAGTCCAGATACGCCGCCATGAGGCGGGCGGCAAAATACTCGCCCCGGGAGGCCAGATACTCCTGATCCGCCTCGCCGGCGCACATCCGCTGCCACAGGGCGTCAAACTCCGGCGCAAGGTCAAGGGACAGGCCGCAGTCATCGGCGATCTGCTGGTACCGCCGGCGGATCAGGGCAAAGATCTTCTCGCAGGAGACACCGTATTTCAGATGAGCGGCGCACAGGTAGAGAAGATCCGTGATCTTATGATCCTCCTTGTTCCGTTTTCCCGGGGCGGACACCACGATACAGCGGCGGGCGGGATCGCTCTCCACAATGGCCTTTACTTTGGCAAATTGCACGGCATCCGCCATGGAGGAGCCGCCGAATTTTGCTACTTTCAACATAGGAACAGTCCTTTCGTCAAATGCAAAGTGTTTTCAACCGTGGACAAATGGACATTTTTTCTCGTTTTGTCTTTCAATAAAAAACACTTGACTTTTTATGGGAAACAATATATCATAGCCATCATGAAATTGCAAGGCCAAATTTGAGATTTTTTTCAAGCCGGTTTTTGGCAAAGATATACGGAGGTCATTTCCATGATGGAATATCAAAGCACAAGAAACGACGCGCTGCGTGCCACGGCGGCACAGGCCATCCTGCAGGGACTGGCTCCCGACGGGGGACTGTATACCATGCCGTCGCTGCAGGACATCCCGCTGGACTGGCGGGCGGTGCTGAAGCAGGATACGCCGGGCATGGCGGGAGAAATTTTGACGGCGCTGCTGCCCTCCTTCTCCAGAGAGGAGATGGACGCTCTCGTTCATGCCGCCTACGCGGGGAAATTTGAGACACCCGACCTGACACCCTCCGTTTCCATCGGGGACGACACGGTGCTGGAGCTGTTTCGGGGTCCCACCAGTGCTTTCAAGGACGTGGCGTTGAGTATGCTGCCCCATCTGATGACCGCCGCCCGGGAGAAGTGCGGCGTGGCTGACGAGATCCTGATCCTGACCGCCACCAGCGGCGACACGGGAAAGGCCGCCATGACGGGCTTTCAGGACGTACCGGGGACGCGGATCATGGTGTTCTATCCCTACGGCGGCGTCAGCGCCGTGCAGCAGCGGCAGATGGAGAGTCAGGCGGGACACAACGTGTGCGTATGCGCCGTGCGGGGCAATTTTGACGATGCTCAGAGCGGCGTAAAGGATATTTTCGCCGCCGTGGAGCGGGATCACCTGCTGGCAGGCAAGGGCGTCAGGCTGTCCTCCGCCAACTCCATCAACATCGGGCGGCTGGCGCCGCAGGTGGTGTATTACTTCCGCGCCTATGCCGACCTGTGCCGCACGGGGCGCATCCGGGAGGGCGACCGGGTGGATTTCGCCGTACCCACCGGCAATTTCGGCGACATTCTGGCGGGGTACTTTGCCCGGGAGCTGGGACTGCCTGTAGGGCGGCTGATCTGCGCCAGCAACGCCAACAACGTGCTGACGGAGTTCTTGCGGACGGGACGGTATGACCGGAACCGCCCCTTCTACCGGACGGTGTCGCCCTCTATGGACATTCTGGTCTCCAGCAATCTGGAGCGGCTTTTGTATCTGATGAGCGGCGACACGGAGCTGGTGGCGGCGCTGATGCGGCAGCTGAAGAAAACCGGTGTATATCAGGTACCGCAGGCGCTGCTGGAACAGATTCAGCGTGTGTTCTGGAGCAGCTGCTGCGATGACGGTGCCACCAAGGCGGCCATCGGGCAGCTGTGGCGGGAGCATCACTATCTGGCGGACACCCACACGGCGGTGGCGTGGCAGGCGGCGCAGGACTACAAGGCTGCTTATCCCGGACACGGGCCGGTGGTGGTGCTGTCCACCGCGTCGCCCTACAAGTTCCCCGCCGCGGTGCTGGAGGGGCTTGGCGAGGTACCGGAGGAAGATGAATTCGCCGTGATGGAGCGGCTGCATCAGGTGACAGGCATCAACGTGCCGGAGAATCTGGCATCGCTGCGGCAGGCAGCGGTGCGGCACAGAGATGTGATCGACCGGCAGGAGATGCAGGAGTATGTGCTGAGAAAGGCAGGGGAAGCGGTATGGAACAGGTGACGATCCGCGTACCGGCCACCACCGCCAATCTGGCGGCGGGGTTCGACGTCTTGGGCTGTGCGCTGGGACTTTATAACACGCTGTCCTTTACCCCGGCGGAGAAGCTCAGCTTTTCCGGCTGCGACGAGCAGTACCAGACAAGAGAAAATCTGGCCTATGTGGCCTATGAGCGGGTGTGGCGGGAGCTGCGGCGGGCAGAGGTGCCGCCGGTCCACATCCACATTCAGGCGGAGATCCCCGTATGCCGGGGACTGGGCTCCTCGGCGGCGCTGATCGCTGCGGGCGCCATGGCCGCCAACATCATGGCGGGCAAGCCCTTCGACAAGCGGCAGCTGCTGTCGCTGACCACGGAGATCGAGGGGCATCCCGACAATCTGGCACCGGCGCTGCTGGGCGGATTGACAGCCTCCATGCTGCTGGGCGGGCAGGTATATACGGTGGAGTATCTGCCCCATCCGGAGCTGCGGCTGGTGGCGCTGTCACCGGACTTCCCCCTGAGCACCCACGAGGCGCGGCGGGTGCTGCCCTCCATGGTGTCCCACACCGATGCGGTGCGCAACGCCGGATTTCTGGCGGTGCTGCTGCGGGCTATCGAGCAGGGAGATGAGGCGCTGATCGCCGCGTCGCTGCAGGATCGGCTGCACCAGCCCTACCGGAAGCGGCTCATTCCGGAGTATGAGCAGGTGGAGGCGCTGGCGCATCAGAACGGATGCTGCGCGGTGTGTATCAGCGGCGCGGGACCGACGATACTGTGTATCACCCGGGATCCGTCCTTTGCGGGCCGGATGGAGCGGGCGGTGCCGCAGCTGGAGCATCACTGGCAGGTGCGGGATCTGCCGGTGGACTATCACGGGGCGGTAAAGCTTTCGTGAAGCGGCGGTTGCACTTTCGGCAAAGACGTGGTATGATGGCGGAAATCACAGCCGCAGGGAGGTGCTTCCATGAAACGACCTGAGATCCATGAATCCGTTTTTGTCGCCCCCACCGCCACAGTGGTGGGCAACGTCCGCATCGGCGCGGGCAGCAGCGTGTTCTTCGGCGCGGTGCTGCGCTCAGAGCTGGACGAGATCGTGATCGGCGAGAGAACCAACATTCAGGACAACTGCGTGGTGCATATCGAACGGGGCATGCCGGTGTATGTGGGCAGCGGCTGCACCGTGGGACACTGCGCCATTCTCCACAGCTGCACCGTGGGGGACAACACGCTGGTGGGCATGGGCGCCATCGTGCTGAACGGCGCCGTCATCGGCAGGGACTGCATCATCGGCGCAGGTGCGCTGGTGCCGCAGAATGCCGTGATCCCGGACGGGTCGCTGGTGGTGGGGATGCCCGCCAAGGTTCGGCGGCGCGTCACGGAAGCAGAGATCGCCGCCAACCGCGCCAGTGCGCGGATGTACGAGGAGGAAGCGCAGGAATACCGGGAATTCTACAAAACGAAATAAGAGAAGCCCTCCAATCGGAGGGCTTCTCTTATTTACCCGATAAGGCTCATGGCTGCCAGAAGAATAGCGAGCAGCGCGAAGCTGACAGCGGTGAACAGCGCCAGAAAGCTGCCTGTCCGGCCGGAGGCGTGCTTGGTGTACTCGCGGAAGGTGATCAGGCTGGCCAGCGAAGCCACCAGCGTACCTGCGCCGCCAATGTTGACGCCCACCAGCAGGCCGCGGTAATCATCGGTAAACCGGCTCAGCAGAATGGCAGCCGGGACATTGCTGATGATCTGGCTGGTCAGCGCCGACACCAGCATGGCACCGTGGGTCAGCAGCCGCGCAAACAGGGTCTGCACCGGTTCTATCCGCGCCATATTGCCGGAGAAGGTAAAAAAGGCGGCAAAGGTCACCAGAAGTCCCCAGTCCACACCCAGCAGGGCTTTCCGGTCCAGCACCAGAAGCGCCAGCAGGATGACCGCCGATCCTATCAGGTACGGCACGACCCGCAGCACCATGGCCACCGCCAGCGCAAACAGCGCCAGATATACCGCCGTGCGCTTCTTATCCAGCGCGGCAGTCTGCTCCGGCACAGTCAGGGGCTGCTGCCGGATCAGCAGAAAACAGCCCAGCAGGATCAGCGCCGTGGACAGCAGGAAGGGCGGCAGCATAATGGACACGAATTCCCCGTTGGGGATACCGTAGTGATTGAAGAGGTAGAGATTCTGGGGATTGCCGAAGGGCGTCAGCATACCGCCCAAATTGGCGGCGCAGTTTTGCAGGATAAACACCGGCGCCGCCAGCTGCTCCTGATGGGCGGCATGCAGCACGAACCAGCTGAGCGGCAGAAAGATCAGAAGCGCCGTATCGTTGGTCAGCAGCATGGAACCAAAAAGGGTGATCAGCACCAGCGAGATGGCAACGCCCCGGGTGGTATGAAAGGTATGCACCAAGCGCTGCGCCAGAACAGGAAACAGCCCCACGCTCCGCAGGGCGCAGACCACCGCCAGCACGCACAGCAGGCAGGACAGTGTCCTGACGTCGTAATAGCCGAGATACGTCCTGTCCGGCGGCACGAAGCAGGCGGTCACCGCCGCAGCCAGTACCGCGATGACCGGCATGGCATTGCGCCTGCACCACGAGAGGAATTTCATGATGGCACCCCTTTGTTGAAAAAAGTCAGCGGATGTCACGATAGCACAAAATAAAGAGAAAAGCAAGAGGCTCCCCGGGGGGGGAGCCTCTTGGCGGCATTATAATACCTTGCCGAGGAAGTCCTGCAGGCGGGGATCCTTCGGGTGGTCAAACAGCTCCGAGGGGGTTCCCTCCTCCAGGATCCTGCCGTCCGCCATGAATACCACACGGTCGGCCACCTCACGGGCAAAGCCCATCTCATGCGTCACAACAGCCATGGTCATGCCGTCTCTGGCAAGGTCGCGCATGAGATCCAGCACCTCGCCCACCATTTCGGGGTCAAGAGCGGAGGTAGGCTCGTCAAACAGCATGACCTCCGGATCCATGGCGAGGGCGCGGACGATGGCGATACGCTGCTTCTGGCCGCCGGAGAGCATATTGGGATACTCGTCCGCCTTATCGGCAAGGCCGATACGCTCCAGCAGGGCGCGAGCCTGCGTCTCCGCCTCGGCGGGGGTCTTTTTTTTCAGCGTCACCGGCGCCATGGTGATGTTTTGCAGCACCGTTTTGTGAGGGAAAAGGTTGAAATGCTGGAAGACCATGCCCATCTTCTGCCGGTGCCGGTCAATATCCACGGACTTGTCCGCCAGATCCACGCCGTCAAAATAGATGGCGCCGGAGGTAGGCTGCTCCAGCAGGTTCAGGCTTCGCAGCAGCGTGGACTTGCCGCTGCCGGAGGGACCGATGATGGCCACCACCTCGCCCCGCTTGATGTCCAGATCACAGTCGTTCAGGGCGTGGACGGCGCCGTGATTGTACTCCTTCACCAGATGGCGGACGGAGATGAGAACATTATTGCTTGTCGCCACGACGCATTCTCCTTTCGATGGCCTCGATGCCCTTGGAGGCGGGATAGTTGATGCAGAAGTACACCAGCGCCGCCATGGTATAGGGCGCCAGCGAGATACCGGTGGAGCCGGCGATGGTCTTGGCGGCGAACATCATCTCCGCCATGCCCAGCACGGAGCAGATGGAGGATTCCTTCACCATGGTGACGATCTCGTTGGCAAGGGCAGGCAGGACGTTTTTGATGGCCTGCGGCAGCACCACCAGACGCATGGACTGCCACGCGGACAGTCCCAGCGAGCGGGCGGCCTCGGTCTGCCCCTTATCCACCGCCAGAATACCGGCGCGGAAGATCTCAGCCACATAGGCGGAGCTGTTCAGCGCCAGCGCCACCACGCCGGGAATGAAGCGGCTGATGTCCACGAAACCGAACAGGGTAATGCGGGGCAGGGAGATGGCGTAAAACAGACCGTAGTAAATGATGGACAGCTGCACCAGCATGGGGGTGGAGCGGAACACGGCGATATACGCCCCCGCCAGCCACTTCACCGGCTTATTCCTGCTTAGGCGCGCCAGAGCCAGCAGCAGGGCGGGGATCACGGCCAGCAGCACCGACACGATCGCCAGCAGCAGCGTATACTCGATGCCGCGGACAAAGGCGGTGCCGTATTTGGGGAAGAAGGAAAAATTGAAGAAATCAGACGGACGCATATCCTCGAACAGGCTGCTCCACCACATAGGCGTTGGCTCCTTTCATAGCGTGCGAAAGTGCAAAGCCGTTTTCACGGCTTTGCACCTCGCAGCAGGTAGGGTAAGTAGAGGGCGGTTGGTTATTCGGCAGTGACGTTCACAGCCACGTTGGACAGGCTGTCGGCATCGGCAATAAAGGACTCCAGCTTGTTCTCAGCGTTCATCTTGGCAATGGCGGCATTGATGCCATCCAGCAGACCCTTGGGGTCGCCCTTCTGCACGGCGACGCAGTAGGGAGCGGCCTGACCCAGCTCAGAGGAAGCCTCGGCAACCACCAGATCGGGGTTGGAAGCGGCATACTCTTCCGCCACGCCGCCGTCCACCAGAATGGCGTCCACCTTGTCATACACCAGCTCGTTCACCAGATCCAGCACGGACTGCAGCGCCACAGGGTTGACACCCTCCATCTCGTTGACCATGTCCAGCTTGGTGGTAGCGGTCTGCGCACCGATGGATTTGCCGTTGAAGTCAGCCAGCGTCTTGTACTGGTCGGCCTTGTCGGCCTTCACCAGAATAGCGGGAGGCACGTCGGTGTAGTAGGGATCGGAGAAGTCGGCGTTCTCCAGACGGTCGGGAGTGGCCTCCATGGCAGCCAGCACGATGTCGAAG
>CAKTKM010000012.1 GCA_934569425.1 uncultured Oscillospiraceae bacterium | reverse complement strand
TGTTGCACTTTTCCTGAAGTCGCCTTCGGCGGGCGTTACCCGTTATCCTTGCCCTGCGGAGCCCGGACTTTCCTCATCGGCAGGCTTTCGCCTTGCCGCCGCGACTGTCCAATCCACTCGCAGTCCCCATTGTACCCAACCTTGCGGCAAAAGTCAACGAAAAATCCAGCCGCCGGGCAAGTATTGCCTTTTTCCGCTGCGGTATGCTATAATTTGGAAAACACATTTTGCGGTATCCGCCCTTCTTTCGGGCAGTATACGGATAGAAAGGAATCACCTCATGAAACGACACCCCAAACTCCCCTCCCGCCGCAGCCTGAAAGCGGCCATCCGCCGCCAGCCTGCCGTCTTTACCGTCTATCTGGTGCTGCGCCTGATCGTGCTGGCCACGCTGATCTCCTCCCTCATCCGCGGCGAATATGAGAGCGCTTTCATCTGCCTGCTGGTGTTGGTGCTGTTCATGCTGCCCTTCTTCCTCCAGCAGAACTTCGGCATTGAGCTGCCCTCCACGCTGGAGATCATCATTCTGCTGTTCATTTTTGCTGCCGAGATACTGGGTGAGCTGCAGTGCTATTTCATCACCTATCCCTACTGGGATTCCATGCTGCACACCACCACCGGCTTTCTCTGCGCCGCCACCGGCTTCGCCCTGATCGACATTCTCAACCGCAACAGCCGCATCAAGTTCAAGCTCTCTCCCATTTATGTGGCGCTGGCGGCCTTCTGCTTTTCCATGACAGTTGGTGTGCTGTGGGAGTTTTTCGAATTCGGCATGGATCGTCTTTTCCATATGGACATGCAGAAGGACACCATTGTCACCTCCATCACCTCCGTCATGCTGGATCCTACCAATAAGAACATCCCTGTCACCATCGACGGCATCACCTCCGTCGCCGTCAATGGGCAGGAGCTTGGTTTCGGCGGCTATCTGGACATCGGGCTGTATGACACCATGGAGGATCTGTTCGTCAACTTCATCGGCGCCCTGGTGTTCAGCACCATCGGCTATTTCTATATCAAGCACCGCGGCCGGGGCAAGCTGGCACAGGCCTTCATCCCCACCATTACCGAACCCGCTCCGGAGGAGTCCGGGGAAAAAACCGAACACGAATGAATCAGCGCCCTCCGGCCTTTGCCGGATGGCGCTGATCCTCTGTTCTCTGTCTCAGCCGTTGCCGGTGGGGATATAGGGCTGGATCGCCGCCGCCACATTGGCAATGCACATGGTCTGCAGCCACACGCGGCCGGGGCCGGTCAGCACCGTGTTGAACAGACCCTCGCCGCCCAGCAGCTTGTTCTTCATGCCGGGTACCTGACGGATCTCCATCTGCACACCGGCGGTGAAACCCGCCACATTGCCGGTATCCACCACGATCTGCTGTCCCGGCTGCAGCTCATACTCCACCAGCTCGCCGTCGATCTCGGCAAAGGCCATACCGCTGCCGCTGAGCCGCTGCATGATGAAGCCCTCGCCGCCGAACAGGCCAACGCCCAGCTTCTTATTGAAATGGATGGACAGCTCCACGCCCGGCTCCGCCGCAAGGAAGGAATTCTTCTGCAGGATCATATCCTGCCCCGGCGCGATCTGAACCGCCTTGATCTGACCGGGGAAGCTGGAACCGAAGGCGATCAGTCCCGCCCCCTTGGCCGTATAGATATTCTGGAACATACTCTCGCCGGAAAAGGCCTTGGCAAACATCTTGCCCAAGCCGCCGCCCTTGGTCTCCATCTGCATGTTGGGACTCATCCAGACCATCGAACCCTTTTCGGTGATCATCTGCTCGCCGCTCTCCAGATGGCACACCACCACAGGAAAAGAACCTCCCACGATCTCATAACGCATTGCACTGCCCTCCTATATATTTGAAGTATCTTCATTGTACCATGCCGGCTTCCATCCCGCAACCGTTTTCCTGCAATAGGGTTGTGTTTTTCCGCAAATTCTGCTACAATACGCCTTGGAACAAACGAAAATGAGGCGATCCTATGGACACGATACAGCTCCGTCATGTGAATAAATCCTACACCACCTACAGCACCGAAGTCGTTCTCACCGGCGAGGAACGGCAAAGCCGCACCCGTCAGGTGCTGCGCGACCTGACGCTCTCCTTCCCGTTGGGTCGATTGACGGTGATCGTCGGCCGCAGCGGCTGCGGCAAAAGCACGCTTTTGAAGCTTCTGTCCGGCAAAGAACAACCGGACAGCGGCGAGATCCTGATCCCGGAGGGCTGGCACAGCGCCATGCTCAGTCCCGATCCCTATGTGATCACCTGGACGAATGTGCAGCGGAACGTGGCCATGGCCTGCGGCGTGGGCAAAACACCGGAGGAGCGCTACGAAAGAGCCCGCGATTTCGTCCGTCTGGTAGGATTGGAGGATTACGCCGACCTGACGCCGGTGGAGCTGTCCACCGGCATGAAGCAGCGGCTGGGACTGGCCTGCGTGCTGGCGGGACAGGCGGAGCTTCTGCTGATGGACGAGCCCTTTGCCTCGCTGGACTTTCTTACCCGTCAGGAGCTGCAGGCACAGCTCCTGTCCGTCCAAGCCGCCATGCCCCGCACCATTCTTCTGGTAACACACCAGCTGGACGAAGCGCTGGTGCTGGGGCAGAAGATCGTAGTCATGTACCCTGACAGCACCCTTCAGGAGTTTGACCTGTCCGCCCTCCCCTACCCCCGTGATCCGGACGCGCCCGACATGCAGACGCTGAAACGGGAGATCACCGAAGCCTGCAAGCGTCCCACCGCTCTGTAAATTTCCGGAATTCGATACAAAATCACGATGTCGCTCCGCGCATCGTGATTTTGTCGTTTCTCCAAAAGAAAGTGTCCGCATATCACGGAATTTTTTCAAAAAAATTTTTCGCAAGATTCTTTTACGCTTTTAAGCGTGAAAGCGTCTTGTCATCACTTTTTTTGCAACTTTTGCACAATTTTCGTTCCAGATTCATGGTGAAAACGCCGAAGAAAGTCCTTGACAACCGACATTTTTTGCGGTAGTTTATTGCATTATTTTTCAAAGGAGGCCTACCGCATGATACACTATAACCTATTGAAGCTGACAAGGGACGCGGATGTGACCGAGATCTATTTCCGCTGCCGCAAGGTTTATGCCGAACTGGAAATGGAGCTGCCCTTTCTGCACGATGCCGAGGTCTACCGCTGCCAGACCACACGGGATTCCAACGCGGACATCATGATGGTCATGCGTCTGGACGGCCCGGAGTACCTGCAGGAATATCTCCAGCACCCCAAGCATCTGGCGTTGGTCAAGGATATGAAGGACTATGTGATGGATCGCATGTCCTTTGACGAAAAGGAAAAGGCCGCCTGCTGAGGCCGTCATATGAAAGAGAAAGGAAGTCACCACTATGGAAAAGAAACGTTCCGCAGTCCCCGCGTTTTTGGGTGTGGCCGCCGTATGGCTGGGCAGCCACTTCGGCCCCGGCTTTGCCACCGGCGCCTTCAGCGTAAAGTGGTACGTCAAATACGGCTGGATCGGCCTTATCACGCCGCTGCTGGCCATGCTGATCACCGGCGGCGTCATGTACTACATGCTGGAATACGCCCGCTCCCATAACACCCCCAATTACCGTCCCTTCGCCAAGTCCTGCTACGGGGACAAATTCGGCGGCGTGGTGGCCATTCTGTACGACATCTGCTTCCTGATGACCATGATGTGCGCCGGCGGCCTCGCCTTTGCCGGAGAAGGAAAGCTGCTGGAGGGCTTTCTCGGCGTCAACTATTGGGTCACTGCCTGCGTCACCATTCTCATTTCCGCCCTGCTGTGCCTGTACGGCTCAAAGCTGCTGGCCAAATCCTCCGGCTATATGATGTACGGTATCATCGGCGTGGTGGTACTGATCACCGTTCTGTCCCTTGTCTGCGGTGACAGCGACGTGGCGGGCGCCTTTGCCAACTCCGCCGCCAACGCCAAGGACGACAGCCTTCTCCACGCCATTCTGGGCGCTATGCAGTACGGCTGCTTCCAGTCCACCATCGTCTTCAACGTCATGTCCGTCTCCGATGTGCTGAAGGACAAGGCTGAGTCCCGCAAGGCCATCACCGCCGGCTATATCATCACCGTGCTTCTGATGGTCTGCCTGATCTTTACCCTGTTCAGCTACACCAACGTGTTTGACGTCTGCGCCGAGACGCTGCCCGTTATGGCGGTGCTGAACCGGCTGAACATGAAGTGGCTCCAGTGGCTGTATGTGATCCTGATGACGCTGGCCGTGCTGACCAGTGCCGCTGGGCTTGCCCACGCAGGCAACGTGCGGTTCGACAGCCTGTTCCGCTTTATCAAAAACGCCCAGCTGCGCCGCTTTGTGATCACCGCCCTTCTGCTGGGCATTGCGGCCATCGGCGCGGCGCTGGGCTTCCAGGCCATGCTGCAGCAGGGTACGTCCATCATCGGCTGGGCGTCCATCCCCGTCATCGTCATTCCCGCCTTCACCTTCATCGCTGCGAAGGTACGTTCCGGCAAATAAAGCCCCAAAGGGGCGCTGCATACGCAGCGCCCCTTTTCCTATTTCATCAGCAATCCGCCTACCAGCACCAGATACTCCGGCGCAAGGCCGTCCTTGCCCCACAGCACCGGCATGTGGAAATAGTGCCGTACACATCCTTCCACATCGCCGCCCAGTGCCTCGATGGAGTACCGCATCCGCTCTGGAAAAGGACAGGCTTCGCCCCGTTCCCGTTGACACATATCGCACAGCTCACAGGTTCCCGCCGACAGCATCTGGCTGCCCGGCGTCTCCTGTTCCCATTGATAGAGCGTCCTGCGATAGATCTCCTTCTCCCGCTTCAGCGCCGCGATAGCCTCCTCCAGCGGCTGACCGCCGCCCTCCCCGCGCAGCACCCGGGCATACAGCCGCAGCGTCCGGTACGCGCCCCATATGTCCATGGGATCAAAGGCAAAGGACGGACACGTCCATCGCTTTTCATAGTTATGACACTGTCTACAGGCCGGCAGGAACCGCTCTACCCACACGAACCGTTCCACGAACTCCGCCACGCCGGTCTCAGCCGTCATCTCCTGTATCTGATACGCAAACGCCATAGCGCTCCTCCTCAACATTCCCGATACACGCCCTCGCGGCACCGCACGCTGCGCAGCGCCGTGTGCTTCACACCCAGCAGCGTGTCCAGCTCCGCCGCAGCATTTTCATAGCGGCTGTTCTGGTGATGCACCAGTATGTAATCGACCTCTCTGATCTGTCCCGCGGCGGCTCGGGCAAAGGCGCGCACCGGCGCCGCCAGTGCAAACACCCAGATGGGGGAACAGATGGTCACATGCGCATATCCCGCGAAGTCGATACCGATCGGCTCTATGGGCATATCCCACTTGTGCATCCCGTACCGTCCGCACCACCAGAAGCCCAGCGTCCCCTCCGTCCGCTCTGTGGATCGGATCTCATACACCGCCGCTCCGGTGCGCTCCGCCTCCTCATAGGCCAGCTTCCGGACATAGCCCATACGGGAGAAAAACACCACCAGCCGCTTCGGATCCGTGCCGATATGGGGATAGTCCTCCATCGCCGCATGAAAATCCTCCTGCTTTTCAAACACCCAGGCGGCATAACCGGTGGCAGCCTGCGCCGCGCCGAAAATAAAATAGATGGTAGACATGAAATTCAGCGGGAACATATAAAACTGAATACAGATCCACAGCATCAGCGTCACGCCGAAGCACCCGCCCAGCACCACGCCCGCGTGCTTTCTTTTCAGCAGCAGCACTGCCGCCGTCAGGTTGCTCAGCCCGTTGACGATCAGCAGCGCCCAGCCGGAGAACGTAAGATCCTGAAACACCACATCGGCAAAGGGCAGCACCTGAAAATACGGCAGCATGGCGTCCATACCCAAGGTCTTTCCGCTGGGATCCAGCAGCATGCACATCGCGCCCGCCACCGCGCCCAGTCCGATAAACAGCGTCCAGAAGATCAGCCACCTGCGTGCTGTCCGAAATCTTGATTTGGCTTGCATAACCTACTCCTTTATCATCCGTTGACAACTGGCGGAAAACAAAAATCGACAAGCACCTGACAGTGCCTGTCGATTTCTGGTCGGAGAGAGGAGACTTGAACTCCCGGCCTCTTGGTCCCGAACCAAGCGCGCTACCAGCTGCGCTACTCCCCGCCACAGCTTTTCCATTATAATCAGTATTTTCCTTCCTGTCAAGGGGGAAAACCATCTCTCCGTTTAATCTCCCATTCTTCGCATGGACGGCGGAAAATGGCACATACTACCTGCAACCCATCACAGGAGGTAGTATCATGTCAGAAATGTTTTGTTTTCAGTGCCAGCAGACCGCCGGCGGCAGCGGCTGCGTCAAAACCGGCGTATGCGGCAAGCAACCCCAGACCGCCCATCTGCAGGACGCGCTGGTATGCCGTCTGATCCGTCTGGCGGAGGTCTGCCGCCGGCAGCAGACCTATCCGCCGGAGGTGACCCGCCTGCTGGCGGACGGCCTGTTCACCACGCTGACCAACGTCAACTTCGACAATGAGGCGATCCGCGCCTTCACCGACCGTGTGGATGAGGCCCTGCGCCGCCACGGCGGCAGCAGCGGCAGCGGTGATCCCTCATGGCTGTGGCGCGGTCAAACGGACATTGTGTCCCTGCGCTCCACGCTGCTGTTCGGCCTGAAGGGCATGGCCGCCTACGCCCACCACGCTTTGAATCTGGGCTATCGGGACAAGGAAGTGGACGAGTGGTTCTACAAGGGTCTGGCCACCCTTGCGGAGGAGCACAGCGTAGAGGAATGGCTCTCTCTCATCATGGAATTCGGTCAGGTGAACTTCCGCTGCATGGCGCTTCTGGATCGCGCCAATACGGAGACCTTCGGCGATCCCGTCCCTACGCGGGTGAATCTGGACATCAAGCGGGGGCCTTTTATCGTGGTCTCCGGTCACGATCTTGAGGATCTCCATCAGCTTCTGGAACAAACCGCCGGAAAGGGCATCAACATCTACACCCACTGCGAGATGCTGCCTGCCCACGGCTACCCCGGCCTGAAAAAGTATCCTCATCTGGCAGGCAACTTCGGCACCGCGTGGCAGAACCAGCAGCGGGAGTTCGACAACATCCCCGCCCCGGTGCTGTTTACCACCAACTGCCTCATGCCGCCCCGCCCCAGCTACGCCGACCGCGTCTACACCACCTCCGTGGTGGGCTATGACGGCCTGCGGCACATCGAGGCCGACGGCGCGGGCCGCAAGGACTTCTCCCCGCTTATCGAACAAGCCCTCGCACTGGGCGGCTATGACACCGACCGCAGCATGAGCGGCGTCAACGGCGGCCACATGGTGACCACCGGCTTTGCCCGCGCCGCCGTGCTGAACAAGGCGCCCCAGCTGATCGACGCCATCAAGAGCGGTGCGGTAAAGCATATCTTCCTGGTAGGCGGCTGCGACGGCGCACATCCCGGCCGCAACTATTATACCGAGTTCGTCAAACGTACCCCCATGGACTCCCTTGTGCTGACACTGGCCTGCGGGAAATTCCGCATCAACGATCTGGATCTGGGTGAGATCGGCGGCATCCCCCGCATTCTGGACGTGGGGCAGTGCAACGATGCCTACAGCGCCGTACAGATCGCCCTTGCACTGGCCGACGCCTTCGGCTGCACCGTCAACGACCTGCCCCTGACGCTGGTGCTGTCCTGGTACGAACAGAAGGCCGTCTGCATTCTGCTGAGCCTGCTGGCGCTGGGCGTGAAAAACATTTACCTTGGCCCTACCCTGCCCGCCTTCCTGTCGGAAACGGTGGTCAAAACACTGGTGGACGCCTACGGTCTTCAGCCCATCACCGCACCGGCGCAGGATCTGGATGCCATTCTGCACCGGGGCTGATCCCTTTTACCGCACAAAAATGCCGATACCCTCCGGTATCGGCATTTTTATGCTCAATAACCAAACAGCTGCACCCAGTAAATGTCGGCGCCGGAATAGCAGTAGCCGATCCCAATGGTGGCATAGCGGCTGTCCAGGATATTCGCCCGGTGTCCGGCGGAATTCATCAGCTCCATGGTGGCAGTATCGGCGCCCATATCGGTCCCCATCACCAGATTCTCGCCGTGTGCCAGCGAGGACACGGTGTACCATTGGCTTCCGTCCGGCCTTGTATGGCTGAAATAGCGGGTACACTCGCTGGCGCGGGTGGCCGCCGCGCTGCACAGCGTGCTGTCCAGCGCCAGCGCCGACATACCGTTCTGCGCCCGGTGATTGTTTACCAGTTCCAGCATCCGCCCCACCCAATCTCCGCCGGTGGATGCGTACACCGTCTCCTCCTCCGGCTCTTCCGCCGGCTCGGCGGCAGACTCTGTTTGGCCGGACAGCTCGTCCGCAGCAGGTGCGGTGGTCTCCTCCGGCGCGTTCTCCAGCGTGTCCTCCGCCGTTTTCTCCGCACCTTTCTCTGTCCTCTCCGCCGCAGGCTCCTCCGTGTCCGCTGTCAATTCCTCCGATGCAGGTTCCTCCGGCAGGGGCGATTCCAGCGGCAGCAGCGGCTGATACAGCAGCAGCGGCTCCGTCTCCGCCGTCAACGGCATCGCCTTCTGCATGTCCGTGTCTGTCCGCAGAGACGTATCCGCCTGTCCATGCAGGCTCTCCGCCGCCACGCCGCGCCACAGTACCGCCGCTAACAAGGCTACTACCGCAAAAACCACCAGATAACCGATCCTTTTCCGCTCCATTGTCCGCTCTCTCCGTTACTTTCATATCCGGCAGTACCTACAGACACATAACCGGTGTTTTACATAATAGCACACTTTCTCCGGCTTGTCAGCAGTTTTTTATCCCGTCAAACGCAAAACCTCCGGCTACGCCGGAGGTTTTGGTATATTGCTTGTCCGTCAGGCCACATCCGTGGGGATCGCCTTGCGGCGCTTCCGCGCCCGCTGGATGCTCTCCTTGATGACAGGTCCGATGGTTTGGATCAGGATCACGATGATCAGCACGAGACCCTGGAAGGTATCCTGAATATCCACGCTGAGGGAGGGGATGGACACGATGATGAAGTTGATGGTGGTGTAGGACAGCGCACCGAACAGCACACCGAACACCTTGCCGCGTCCGCCCGCCATGTTGACGCCCGCCAGCACCACTGCCGCAATGGCATACATCTCATAGCTCTGGCCGGAGGAGGCGGGGGTCACGTTGCCGATCTTGCAGGCCTGAATGATACTGGCCACACCCACCATCAGGCCGGTAATGATGAATACCGACACCTTGACCCATGTGGTATTGATGCCCGCAAGGCGCGCGCTCTTCTCATTGGAGCCTACGGCGTACACGGTCTTGCCATACTTGGTCTTGTTGGCCAACAGCACGAACAGAATGACCATCAGCACAAACACAAAGGTGATGTAGGGGATGGAGAAAGCGCCCAGCGACAGCTTGCCGGTGCCGAACTTCATACGCAAAAATTCATAGTTACTGTTGTCGCTCAGCATGGCGAACTGGCTGGAGGAGGAGCCGCTGATAGCCGGATCGATGGAACGCACCACCGACAGCGTCAGCGAACGGTAGATCAGCATGGTACCCAGCGTCACCACGAAGGGGGGCATTTTGGCACAGCCTGCCAGCACACCGTTGATGGCGCCGCACAGCGCGCCGCACACCAGTGCCGCCAGCACCATCAGCAAAATAGAGTTGGTCACGTTGAACACCATAATGGTCACACCGGTACACAGCACCAGCGATGAACCGATGGACAAGTCGATCTGCCCGGTGATGATGACCAGCGCCATACCCAGCGCCATGGTACCCACGATACAGGTATTCTGGCTGCCCAGCACGGCGGCCACATGGCTCCACTTGAAGGTGTTGCCGTTGGCCTGAATGGTGAACGCGTAGCC
This sequence comes from uncultured Oscillospiraceae bacterium, assembly GCA_934569425.1. Taxonomy (GTDB): domain Bacteria; phylum Bacillota; class Clostridia; order Oscillospirales; family Oscillospiraceae; genus Vescimonas. The sequence goes on along the minus strand of CAKTKM010000012.1, from coordinate 11,489 downwards.
CACCATGATGATCAGGAAAACAAAGATAAAGCTATACTGGGACCAGATCTTTCCGGCAATGGCGCCGAAGCCGTTTTTCTTGTTCATCTCGCTACCTCCACATGCGTATCCACCGCGTTGGTGGAATAGAGCATCACGTCATGCTCATTGACCTCGGAATGTTGGAATATCTTTGCGATATGTCCCTCGTAAAAGACCACGCACCGATCCGCTACCTTCTGGATCTCCGGTATCTCCAGCGTATTGAAGATGACCGCCTTGCCCTCCTTGGCAAAGCTGAGCATCAGCTTATAGATCTCGGCCTTGGCGCCCACGTCCACGCCCTGCGTCGGATTGTCGAACAGCAGCACGTCCGCGCCGATGTTCAGCCACCGGGCAATGAAAACCTTCTGCTGGTTGCCGCCGGACAGCGAGGTGATGCTCAATGCGCTGTCCTCCGCCTTGATCTGCAGGGGCTCCTTATAGCCCTCGTACCGCGCCTGCTCCTCCTTGTCGCGGATCAGGGGCTTGCGGCGCGAGATCTCATGCTCCGCCAGATAGAAGTTCTCCAGAATGCTCATATCCGGCACCACGGAATTCTCCTTACGGTTGGCCGGCAGCATACCCACACCCTTCTTCATGAACTTCACCGAGCGGCCGTGGACAGGCTTTCCGTCCACCAGTATCTCGCCGCCCTCCGCGGGCAGCGCGCCGAACACGGTCTGCAGCAGCTCGCTGGCGCCGCATCCGGCAAGGCCGGTCAATGCCACGATCTCGCCCCGCCGCACCGTCAGGTCGATGCCGTCGAAGCCCTCGCCGCTCAGTCCGTGCAGCGTCAGGATCGGCTCGCCCAGTTCCCGCGGCTCATACACCTCCGCGTCCACATATTTCGTACCCACCATGTCGGAGGTAATGGCGTGAGGGGTCGTATCCTTTATATCGCCTGAGGAAATGAATTCACCGTTGCGCAGCACCGTATACCGATCCGCCAGCGCGAAGATCTCCGGCATTTTGTGGGAGATGAAGATGAAGGATTTCCCCTGAGTTTTCAATTTTTTCAGTATTTCAAAGAGATGGTCGATTTCATTGTTGGACAGTGCCGTGGTAGGCTCGTCCAGAATCAGCAGCTTGGCATCCGCATACAGGGCGCGGCAAATCTCCAGAAGCTGCTTTTCGCTGGTCTTCAGCTCGCTGACCATGGCGTTGGGATCAATGTCCACGCCCAGATCCTCAAACAGCTGCCGCGTCTTTTCCACCTGCTCCTTGTTTCGCAGCAGGCCGAATTTCGTCAGCTCCCGCCGCAGGAAGATGTTGTCCGCCACCGTCAGGTCATTGATGACGTTCAGCTCCTGATGAACGAAGGCAATGCCCGCCGCCTCCATCTGATGAATGGTGGGCGTGGGATAGCTTTTCCCGCAGAAGAGGATCTCGCCCTCATCGGCAGGCAGAACACCGGTCAGAATGTTCATCAGTGTGGATTTTCCCGCGCCGTTCTCCCCCAGCAGCGCGTGGATCTCGCCCTCGCCCACCGTCAGGTGTACGTCGGACAGCACCCGGTTGCTGCCAAAGGTCTTGGTCACATGGGTCATTTCAAGGATGTTCATATACGCTGTCTCCTTGCTTCAGGTTGAGGTGCCGCGAAGGGCGCCGCTTTGGAAAGGCGGATGCAGGGGGGCGAACCCCCTGCATCCGCGCAAATGGCAGATCGCTTAGATCAGGCGTGGCCCTTGAAGCCCTCGTACTGAGTGACGTTGTCGCGGCCAACGATCCAAGTGGGCTGATACTCGCCGGAACCGACCTCATAGGTCCAGTTGCCGGACAGATACTCCAGACCCTTGTCGATGATGTCCTGCATCATCTTGGGGGAGAAGTACATGCTCATCATGTCGTCGAAGTAGGTGTTGGCGATGCTGGTCTCGGTGGTGTCGGCCATCACATCGTACAGCTCCTGCATACCGCCGATGGCGGAGATATACACGTTCAGCTCCTTCAGGTCAGCCTTCAGAGCATCGGAAGCGGTCTCGATGTAGTTCATGACACCGAAGGTCATCTCATCGTCCATGGAATAGATATACAGGTTGCCGCCATTGGCCTTGGCAGCGGCCACGATCTCTTCCATCTTCTGCTCCATGTAGTCATAAGCCTTATCGGCGGACCAGTCGCAGACGGTAGCGTAAGTATTCAGAGCGGCCTCAACAGCGGCATCGTCCCACTTCTCGGTGGTCTCGAAGTCCTGACCCAGAGCCTTGTCGGAATACTTCTCGGCGCCGGTCAGGAACTCCTTGAAGCCCTCAGCGCGGCGGGAGCAGACGGTACCGTTGTCGCCGTACAGGGTGACGATGGTATCGCCGGGCTTCATGCCGTTCTTCTGCAGCCAGTAAGCGATACCGCGGCCGCACTGCCAGTTATCACCGGAAGCGTTCAGCACGGCATACTTCTCAGTAGCCTCGATGATACGGTCGAAGGAGATGAAGGGGATCTGCTCGGCGTACAGAGCCTCCTGGCCGGCCTGAGCGGAATCGTCCAGCGCCATCATGACCACGATAGCGGCGTCGCCGTTGGCGATGATGGTGTTGCACTGGTCAACCTGCTCCTCGCCGGAGGAAGCGGCCATGTAAACGGCCTTGTAGGTACCGGCAGCGGTGATCTCGTCACACTTGGCCTGCGCGTAGGCACCGGCCTGAGCGGTCCAGCCGTGGTCGGGGGTGGGACCCAGAACGTAAACGGTGCTGCCGCCCTCTGCGGGGGTGTTGTTGTCCTTCTGGGTGTCATCGGTGTTGCCTCCGCCGCAAGCGACCAGAGCCAGCGCCATTGCCATTGCCAGAAGCAGCGCAATGATCTTTTTCATGCAATTTCCTCCAAAACAAATTATTTATATAATACCTGCTGACACAGGCACTATATCGAATTTACAGCGTGACGGCCTTCTCCGCCTCTGCCGAACGCAGGCAGGCGAACACCGCCCGCATGGAACGAACCACATCCTCCGCGTCCAGAATACTGGGGCGGTTCTCCTCCACAGCGGCGACAAACTCGTCGATCACACCGGAGGACGCCTGCTGGGCGTCTTCGTTGGTCTGCAGGCGATCCAGTGCGTACAGCACCTGCGTACCGTCGGCGTTGACGATCTTCAGGGAATACTGGGGATCGGCGTACAGCTTCATGATGCCCTTTTCGCAGAACAGGGTGGTGGCGTTGCACTCCTCGCCGTAGTGGGTCCAGCTGGTCGTCACGGTACCCATGGCGCCATTGGCAAAGGTCAGCACCTCCACGGAGTTGTCGTCCACCTCAATGGGCGTGCCGTCGGGGAACTTCTTGTCCAGTACCTTCATATTGGAGTATACCGATGTGATCTCCGAGCCGATGAGATAGCGCATCAGGTCGATCTTGTGGATGCCCAGATCCGCCATAGAGCCGAAGGAAGCACTGGCTTTCTTGAAGAACCAGGTGTTGGCGCTCTTGTCCATGCTCCACATCTCCGGTCCCTTGTGGCCGAAGGTGGACTGGAAGGTGATCACGCGCCCCATGGCGCCGCTGGCAAGGATCTCCCTGGCCTTCTTATGGGCGGGAGCCAGCCGCTGATTGTGGCCGATCATCAGGCGCTTGCCGCTCTCCTTGGCGGCAGCCACCATGGCCTCGCACTCCTCCAGAGAGACGGCCATGGGCTTTTCGCACAGCACATACTTGCCGGCCTTCAGCGCCTTAATGCTGATCTCCGCGTGGAAGGCATTGGCCATACACACGGACACGGCATCGATCTCCGGATCGGCCAGCAGCTGATCCACACCGGCATATACCTTGCCGCCGTACAGATCCACCAGCGCCTGCGCCCGCTCGGGGATCAGGTCGTAAAAGCCCTTGATCTCCACATGGCTGTTGTGGAAATACTCATACCCGTGACGCTGCTTGGCAATGGAACCGCAGCCAATGACACCGACTCTCAACATGTTGCAATCGCTCCTTTTTGGTAATATTATCCTTCTCTGCTCTCCCCCGCCGACTCGCGTATCACGAGCTTATGGGGCAGAAACGTATGGGTACGGGGAACTTCTTCGCCGCCCAGCATACGCAGCAGTATCTGCAAACTGACCTGTCCCATCTCATAGCAGGGCTGTGCCACCGTGGTCAGATGGGGATGGAACATGGTGGTATAGTCCACATCGTCAAACCCTGTCACCGACAGATCCTCCGGAACCCGCAGTCCCATATCGTGCGCCCGGGAGATCACGCTCAGCGCCAGAATGTCCGACATGCAGAACACCGCCGTAGGCCGCGGCTCCGCCGTCAGCAGCTTCTCCGCCGCCGCAAGGCCGGATGCAAACGAATACTCCGCGTCCGCCAGTGCCGTCAGCTCCTCGCCGCAGGGCAGCCCCGCCGCCGTCAGCGCGTCGCGGTAGCCCTGCCGCCGCTGCTGGGTGGAGATGAAATCATTATCCGCGCCCAAAAGCGCTATCCGCCGGTGACCCTTTCCGATCAGGTACTGCACCGTCTCTACGGCGGCGGTATAGTTGTCGATGGACACTGTGGGCTGCTCCAGCTTCGCCACATACTCGCAGCACTGGACAATGGGGTAGCGCTGGGCATACTCCCGCAGGCAGGCGCTGTGCCTCCGGCATCCCAGAAAGATGGCGCCGTCCGCCCGGTGGGCGTCCAGCATCTTCAAAAACCGTTCCTCATTCTCCGCCAGTCCGCCGGTATTGCAGATCAGCACGCTGTAGGCGCAGTCGTGCGCCAAATCGCCGATCCCCGCCAGAATCCGGGAATAATAGGGATTGGAAAAGTTGGGCGCCAGCGTCAGGATCACGCGGCTCTCGCTGCGGCGCAGGTTGCGGGCGGACTGATTGGGGATATAATCCAGCTCCCGTATGGCCGCCATCACCCGCTGGGCGGTGGCCGGCTTCACCGACTCGCTGTTGTTCAGTACCCGCGACACCGTTGCCACGGAAACCCCCGCATATCTCGCTACCTCACCGATGGTCAAAGCGCAGGCCCTCCGTTTCCTGACTCGAAAATGTAATCCATTACATTTTTTACATGTTTATCATACCAGCCCGAACCGCTTTCTGTCAAGGAATCCGGAGAAATCCACAAAAAATTCAGCTCTTTCGCCAATAAGAACCGATCCGTTTCTGGCGCTTTGCACAATCCTGATACGCCCCGCCTCTTTCACACTTGACAAAGCGGCGGATTATGTTTACTTTATTGATGATAAAATACCGGCTTGTGAAAGGAGCATATCACCATGAAACTGGGTCTCGTTACCGCCATTCTGGAGCAGTATGACTATGAAAAAATGATCGACACCGTCTCTGAGATGGGCTTTGCCTGCGTGGAGGTGGCCTGCTGGCCTGCCGGCAAGGCGGAGCGCCGCTACGCGGGCGTCAGCCATATCGACGTGGAGCGGGTCTGTCAGGACGACACCTATGCCAGACATGTTCTGGACTACGCCGCTGCCCACAAGGTCGAGATCTCCGCGCTGGCCTTCTATCCCAACACCATGGACGGCGACCTTGCCAAGCGCCGCGCCAATGTGGAGCACCTGAAAAACGTCATCCGTGCCAGCGCCAAGCTGGGTGTCAACATGGTCACCACCTTCATCGGCCGCGACCAGACCAAGACGGTGGACGAGAATCTGGAGCTGGTAAAGGAGGTCTGGCCTCCCATCATCGCTCTGGCGGAGGAGTTTGGCGTGAAGATCGCCATTGAAAACTGCCCCATGCTCTTCGGTCCCGACCAGTGGCCCGGCGGCCAGAACCTGATGACCACGCCCCCCATCTGGCACAAGGTCTTTGACATCCTGCCCAGCAGAAATCTGGGCATCAATTACGATCCCAGCCACTTTGTCTGGCAGATGATCGACTATATCAAGCCCCTCTATGAGTTCAAGGACAAGATCTTCCATGTCCACTACAAGGACATCAAGCTCTATCCCGAAAAGCTGGAGCGCGTAGGTCTCATGGCCTATCCGCTGGACTTCATGTCTCCCAAGCTGCCGGGTCTGGGCGATGTGGACTGGGGCAGATTCGTCTCCGCCCTCACCGACATCGGCTACGACAGCTTCACCTGCATCGAGGTGGAGGACAAGGCTTTCGAGGGCAGCGAGCAGGCCGTTCTCAATTCCCTGCGCCTCAGCAAGCGCTATCTGGAGCAGTTCGTCATCTGAACCTCCCGACGGATGACAACACCCGTTTTGGACGCTTTTCTTGCGTCCAAAACGGGTGTTTTTGTACCGATAACGCCCGTTTATGCCCCCATAATTCCCCTTTTTTTCCCTCATTTTTCCAATGTCTGCCTTTACATGCCGCCAAAAACAGGGTATAATAATGTGTTGAATCGTGCAAAAGGAGCCACCACATGAAGATCAACCAGATCAAGGCGGGAGCGCTGCTGTCCTATGTTTCCATGGGCTTGAGCACCATCATCTCCCTTGTCTATACCCCCATTATGCTGGAGCGGCTGGGCAGCAGCGAATTCGGCGTATATCAGGCCGTGCTGCCCATCATCTCCTATCTGAACCTGTTGAGCTTCGGCCTTGGCAGCGCCTATGTCCGCTACTACTCCCGGTTCCGCGCCGCCGGTGACAAACGGGGCTGCGCCAAGCTTAACGGTATGTTCCTCATCACCTATCTCTTTCTGGGAGCGGCGGTGCTGGCCATCGGCTTCGGATTGTCCTACTGCGATGTGATCTTCGGCAAGAAGCTGACGGCGGAGGAGATCGCACTGGCGGAAAAGCTGCTGCGGATCATGACGGTCAACGCCGCACTCACCTTCCCCATCAGCGTGTTTGAATCCCACGTCACCATCAACGAGCGGTATCTGTTCCAGAAGATCGTGGCCATGGGCAAGCAGGTGCTGAATCCGCTCATCATGATCCCCCTGCTGCTGATCGGCTACCGCAGCGTGGCGCTGACCATCGTGTCCCTGATCTTCACCGTTCTCAGCGGCTTTCTCAACATCGGCTACTGCCTGACAAGGCTGCGGATGCGCTTTTCCTTCCGCCGCTATGACTTCAAGCTGATGCGGGAGATGTTCGGCTTTACGGTGTATGTCTTCATCGGCATCGTGGTGGACAACGTGAACTGGTCCATTGACCGGCAGCTGCTGACATGGTTCCACGGCTCCGCCGCCGTCACTGTTTACACCATCGCCGCGCAGCTGAACAACTACTTCCTGCTGTTCGGCAACGCCATCTCTAACGTGATGACTCCCCGGGTACACCGTCTGGTGGCGGAGGGCGCTTCCATGCGCAGGCTGGACGCCCTGTTCACCAAGGTCGGCCGCCTGCAGTTCGTCCTGCTGTCCTGCATCTTTCTGGGCTTCGTGGCCATCGGCCAGTCCTTTGTGGTGCTGTGGGGCGGCGGCGAGCAGTTCCGCGTGGACTATTGGACGGCGCTGCTGCTGTTTTTTGCCTGTCTGTGGACCAACGTGCAGACGGTGGGCATCGAGATCCAGCGGGCGAAAAATATGCACAAGTTCCGCTCGCTGACCTATCTGGGCGTGCTGGTGGGCAACATTCTGATCTCCATTCCCCTGTGTATCCAATGGCAGGGATTGGGCGCCGCCATCGGCACCGCCATTGCTACCCTTGTGGGCAACGTGTTTTTGATGAACTGGTACTACTACCGCCGCATCGGGCTGGATATTCCCGCCTTCTGGCGGCACATCTTCCACCTGCTCCCCTCCATGCTGCTGCCTGCGGCGGCGGCGGTACTGCTGGCTGTTTTCGTCCACCCCACAAGCTATTGGGAGCTGATCCCCCCCGGCTGTGCCTTTGTGGCGATATATGCCGTATCGGTGTGGCTGTTCGGCCTGAACCGCTATGAGCGCAGTCTGATCACCGGGCCGCTGCGGCGGCTGACGGGAAAACAAAGAGGAGGAAACCGCCATGCCCCGTAAATCCGGACGCAACACCAAGGGACGGATCGTCTCCGCCGCGTGGAAGCTCTTTTATGAACAGGGCTACGACAACACCACCGTGGAGGACATCATCTTTGAATCCGAGACCTCCAAGGGCAGCTTTTACCACTATTTTGAGGGCAAGGACGCGCTGCTGGGTTCCCTGTCCATGATCTTCGACGAAAAGTATGAAGAACTGCGGCAGGAGATGGATCCCGACATGCACGCGGTGGACAAGCTGCTCTATATGAACCACGAGCTGTTCACCATGATCGACAATACGGTATCGGTCGAGCTGCTGGCGCGGCTGTTTTCCACCCAGCTGACCACCAAGGGCGAAAAGCACATGCTCAGCCGCGACCGCACCTATTTCAAGCTGCTGCATCAGGTGATCCGTCAGGGGCTGGAACGGCAGGAGCTGCGGGGAGATCTGACCGCCAATGAGATCGTCAACGACTACGCCATGCTGGAGCACGGGCTGATGTACGACTGGTGTCTGGCCGATGGCGGCTACTCGCTGGCACGTTATGCCGACCGCACCATGCCGACATTTTTGGAGAATTATCGACGGAAAAATTAAAATTTATTTTTTCGTCTTTTGTCCGATTCACAAATCGTCTATATTATTTTCCTTTTACTAAAGCCATTATATGTCGTTTTTATTTGAACGGAGTATAGAATGTATTCTATACTCCGTTCTGTATTTACGTCTATAAAAGAGTGTGGTATAGTACCAACGTTAGACGAAAGAGAGGTTCCAAAATATGACAACTGCGCAAATCTGCATCATCATCGCCATCGCGGTATATCTGATCGCCATGGTGTTCGTCGGCGTGGCCTACTCCCGCGCCAGTAAGGGCGGCGCCGACAGCTTCTATCTGGGCGGCCGCAAGCTGGGTCCCGTGGTCACCGCCATGAGCGCCGAGGCCAGCGACATGAGCTCCTGGCTGCTGATGGGTCTGCCCGGCGTGGCCTATTTCACCGGCATCGCCGACGCGGCATGGACGGCCATCGGTCTGGCACTGGGTACCTATCTGAACTTCCTGCTGGTGGCCAAGCGGCTGCGGATCTACTCCGCCGAGATCAACGCCATCACCGTACCGGAGTTCTTTTCCAAGCGCTTCAAGGACGACACGAAGGTACTGCTGGGCATTTCCGCCCTCATCATTCTCATTTTCTTCATCCCCTACACCGCCTCCGGCTTTGCCGCCATCGGCAAGCTGTTCAACAGCCTGTTCGGCTTTGATTACATGGCCTCCATGCTAATCGGCGCGGCGGTGGTGATCCTTTACACCATCATGGGCGGCTTCCTTGCCGTGTCCACCACCGACCTGATCCAGAGCATCGTCATGACCATCGCCCTGATCGTGGTGCTGGGCTTCGGCATTGAGGTGGCCGGCGGCTGGAACGCCGTCACCGAGAACGCCCACTCCATCCCCGGCTATCTGAGCCTGACCCAGATGACCGACATCTCCACCGGCGAGGTCACCGACTACGGCTTCATCAAGTCCCTGTCCATGCTGGCGTGGGGTCTGGGCTATTTCGGTATGCCCCATATCCTGCTGCGGTTCATGGGCATCAGCGACGCCAATAAGATCAAGATCTCCCGCCGCATCGGCAGCATCTGGGTGGTCATCTCCATGACCGTTGCCGTCACCATCGGCGTTGTGGGTCTGGCCATGTCCCGCGTGGGCGAGATCGAGACCTTCGGCTCCTCCAGCGCCGCCGAGGCCGTTATCGTCAAGATCGCCAACCTGCTCAGCACCCACGGTGTGCTGGCGGCGCTGGCCGCCGGCCTCATCATCGCCGGTATTCTGGCCTCCACCATGTCCACGGCGGACAGCCAGCTGCTGGCCGCCTCCTCCAGCGTCTCGGAGGATCTGGCGAAGCAGGTTCTCGGCGTAAAGATGTCCGGCAAGGCTACCATGTGGGTGGCGCGCGCCACGGTCATCGCCGTGTCCGTCATCGCCGTGTTCCTTGCCCGCGACCCCAACAGCTCCGTGTTCACCATCGTGTCCTTCGCGTGGGCGGGCTTCGGCGCCACCTTCGCGCCTGCCATGCTGACGGCGCTGTTCTGGAAGCGCACGACCAAGTGGGGCGTGCTGGCCGGTATGATCTCCGGCGGCGCCATGGTGTTCATCTGGAAGTATCTGGTGAAGCCCATGGGCGGCGCGTGGGGCATCTACGAGCTGCTGCCCGCCTTCATCGTGGCGCTGGTGTTCATCGTGGTGGTGTCCCTGCTGACCAAGGCGCCCGATGCCGACACCGTGGCCACCTTCGACAAGGTCAAGGCCGACTGCAAAAAATAATGTCCGACTCCAAAACTGCCCTGCGGCAACAGCCGCAGGGCAGTTCTTTTTCAGTCGATGGGTTCCGCCTTCAAGTCACCGCTGGTGGTGCTGACGGTGATCTCACATCCGCCGCCATCGCCGCAGATGTAACGCTTGCCGTCCCGCTTCATGGTGAAATCGCTCTCCAGCTCTCCGGACACGGTGCTGTACCGCAGCGTGAAGGCCGCGCTGCGGGGCAGCTCCAGCTCCACCTTGCCGCTGACCGTGCTCAGGTCGATCTTTTCGGGGCAGCGCCGCAGAGTCAGCTCGTACTCGCCGCTGGTGCTGCCGCCGGTCACCTGCCGGAAGCTTCCGTCCAGCTGGATCTCTCCGGACACGGTGTTCAACTCCGCATCAGCGCCGTCCGCCGTGATGCGCCCCGTCTTCAGGTCGCCGGAGGTACTGTCAAAGAGAAAGCTGCTCCCCACCGTCAGGGCATCCGTCTCAAAATCGGCGGACACACTGTTGAACCGTACCTCCGTCAGATGCTCCGCTACCGTGCGGGGCAGGCACACCGTCAGTTCCTTTTCCGGCAGATCGGTCAAGCCCAGAAATTCCCGCTCGGCATAGCGGATCTGCAGCGTGCCATTGTCGCTTGCCACCGTCATGGGGTGGGCAATGCCGCCGCTACGGCCGATTGATTCCTCCACCGTGACAACCTCGTTATCGGTCACGCGCACCGTCACGTCGCCGGTGATCCAGTCGATGTTCAGGGTGGTGATCTCCGTCCCCTCCGGCAGGGTATAGCTGCTGCCGGTATACGGAGTCTCCGTGGGCTCCGGCGTCGAATGCTGCTCCCACTGTCCCGTGGCGGGATCAAAGCGCATATTCCGCAGGTCGCTGAGCCGTCCGCCCATGAGAAAGCCCACTGCGGACAGGCACAGTCCCAGCCCTACCAGCGACGCCGCCACGATCAGGGTGATCTTGACCGATCGTTTCATACATTTTCCTCCTTCCGGATAAACAGACTCTTGATCTTATGGGCAAGCCACACCGTCAGCTGCCACAGCAGCTTGCACAGCTCCACCGCCATCAGTCCGCCCAGCACGCACAGCCCCAGCAGCACCAGTCCCGCGCCCAGCAGCAGCAGTCCCAGCGGCACCGTCAGTACGGCGGCGCGAATGGCGATCACCGGCGCGGCAACCACCGCAACGGCCAGTCCCACTACTACAGCCACCGCCGCAAAGCCCAGCGCCCAGATGGACACGAACAGCGCCAGCACGACGGCCATGCACGCCAGCAGCAGCGGCACCCACACAGGACTGCCCACCACCGCCAGTATAA
>CAKTKM010000011.1 GCA_934569425.1 uncultured Oscillospiraceae bacterium | reverse complement strand
TCATTCAGCTTGGTGATCACATCGCCCAGCCGCAGACCGGCCTTTTCTCCGGCGCCGCCGCTTTCGGTGGAGAAAACGAACACGCCTGTGGTGACGTCGATATTATACTGGGCAGCCATCTGCTCGTTCATGGTACCGGCCTTGATGGCCAGATAGGCCTTGCCGGTCACCTGACCGTTTTCCATAATATCGGTGATGATGGCCTGCACATCGCTGATGGGAATGGCAAAGCCCAGACCCTCCACGCTGGTATTGGAATAGCTGGAGTACTTGGCAGAGACAATGCCAACCACCTCACCGTACAGGTTCACCAGCGGGCCGCCGGAGTTGCCAGGGTTGATGGAGGCGTCTACCTGGATCATGTTGAAGGGGGTGCCGTCCACATTGATGGCGCGGTCACAGCAGGAGACGATGCCCTGACTCATGGAGAAGGTCAGCTCGCCCAAAGGATTGCCGATGGCGAGAACCGTGTCGCCTACGTTCACGTCCTTGCTGTTGCCCATGGTCATGGGGGTCAGTCCGGTGGCGTCGATCTTAATGACAGCCACATCGTAATCGCTGTCGCCGCCGATGACGGTGGCATCGTAGGTCTCGCCGTTATACAGCGTCACCTTGACGGAGTTTGCGCCCTTCACCACATGATAGTTGGTGACGATATAGCCATTCTGCGTGATGACAAAGCCGCTGCCGGCGCTGGCGGTCTCCACGGCCTGGCCGAAGATATTGGTGCCGCTGGTGGAGGTGGTGTTGATGGACACCACCGAATTCACCGCCGCCGCGTACACCTCGGCAGGCTCCATTCTGGTCTGTCCGTCCACCTCTTTTACGGAGACGGCGACAGGCTCGCGGCTGGACTGCTGGATGACCGCGCTTTGGCGGGTGGAACTACGGTACAGCGCCGCGCCGCCGAAGCCGCAGGCGGTCCCGATGATGGCGCAGGCCAGCACAATGGCCGTGATCTTGGCCGCCGCGCTTTGGAAAAAGCCCTTCTTGCTGGGGCTTTCCGGCGTGGGGGCGCCGCCGGAGGGCTGATAGTCGTCGGCAGGCAGGTTACTGTTGCGGCCGTAGTGGTACTGACTGTTATGGAAACGGTCAAAATCGTCGTTATACATGAGGGTTCCTCCTTTTTCCCAGTGGTTTGCTTTTGTTGTGCTTCCTTTTTTCCGGAAACTGTGTTATCATTTATCTTGGTTTATATTCTATACAGTTTTCTTAATTCAACCTTTAAGTTTTGCCATCCGATTTTGAATTTTTTGTGAAGCGGAGAGGAGGCGGCGCCGTGCTGCGGCTGGAAGGACTGAAGCTTCCCCCGGAGGCGGGAACGGAACAACTGAACGCAAAGGCCGCCGCAATGCTGCGGTGCCGCCGGGAGGACATCACCCACCTGCAGATCCTGCGGCGCGCCATCGATGCCCGGGACGGCCTGCGGTTCGTCTACACCGTAGCGGTGACGATTCGGGACGAGGAGCGGCTTCTGAAGCGCTGCCGGGACAGGCATGTGTCCCGCTATGCGCCCGAGGAGTACGCCCTGCCGCCTGCCGTTTCGGCGGCGGACACGCCGCCGGTGGTGGTGGGCATGGGTCCTGCGGGACTGTTCGGCGCGCTGGTGCTGGCAAGATGCGGCGCAAGACCCATCCTGCTGGAACGGGGACAGGGCGTAGAGCGCCGCCGGCAGGATGTAACACGTTTCTGGCAGACCGGGACGCTGGACACAGAGTCCAACGTGCAATTCGGCGAGGGCGGCGCGGGCGCTTTCTCTGACGGCAAGCTGAACACCGGCACCAGAGATGTGCGCCACCGGTTCATTCTGGAGCAGCTGGTACGCTGCGGTGCGCCGGAGAGTATTCTCTGGGACGCCAAGCCCCATGTGGGCACGGACATGCTGCACATCGCCCTGCAGCATCTGCGGAAGGAACTGCTGTCCCTCGGGGCGGACATCCGCTTCGGACATAAATTGACCGGCATCGTTACGGAAAAAGGACGCCTGGCGGCGCTGACAGTGACATCGGCAGAGGGAACGTACACGCTGCCCTGCCGCCGGGTCATGCTGGCGCTGGGACACAGCGCCCGTGACACGGTGGAAATGCTGTATGGCGCGGGCGTTGCCATGGAGGCCAAGCCCTTTGCCGTAGGCGTTCGCATCGAGCACCGGCAGGCGGACATGGACGCGGCACAGTATAAGCAATACGCGGGACACCCCTGCCTGCCGCCGTCCACCTATAAACTGTCCTGTCATCTGGACAACGGGCGAAGCGCCTTTTCCTTCTGCGTCTGCCCCGGCGGGCAGGTGGTGGCGGCGGCCTCGGAGACGGGGCGGGTGGTCACCAACGGCATGAGCGAATACGCCCGCGACCGGGAGAACATCAACGGTGCGCTGCTGGTCAATGTCACGCCGGAGGACTACGGCGGCGGGGGCGATCCGCTGGCGGGCATCCGTTTTCAGCGGCAGCTGGAGGAGGCCGCCTATGCTCTGGGCGGCGGCGGATACCGCGCCCCCTGTCAGCGGGTGGAGGACTTCCTGCTGCACCGTCCCACCACGGCGGCGGGTCGGGTGCTGCCCAGCTACCGCCCCGGCGTCACCTATACGGATCTGCACCGCTGCCTGCCGCCTTTTGTAGCGGACAGCATCGCGCAGGCACTGCCCCTGTTGGAGCGTAAGATCCGCGGCTATGCCGCTCCCGACGCCCTGCTGACGGCAGTGGAGAGCCGCTCCTCCTCCCCGGTGCGGATCCCACGGGATGAGACCTGTCAAAGCAATATCCGCGCCCTGTACCCCTGCGGCGAAGGCGCAGGCTACGCCGGCGGCATTCTGTCTGCCGCAGCCGACGGTATGCGGTGCGCGGAGGAAATGATAAAGGAGATGTGACCATGAAGAAGATCGCAGTTGTGGAGCAGTTTTTTGAGTCTCACCATAAGGCGCAGATCGAGGCCGCCGCCGGAAAGCACGGCTATGGGGTGGACTATTATCTGGACGGCGTGCTGCCCAGGGAGCGGGCAGGCGAGTATGAGATCGTGTACGGAATGCCGGATCGGTCGGTGCTGAAGGACATGGCACAGCTGAAATGGTTCTGCGCCAGCTTTGCGGGTGTGGACCGGTATGTGAACGAAGCACTGTACCCCCACGAGGGCGTGCTGCTGAGCAACTCTGCCGGTGCCTACGGCGTCACCATCGCCGAGCACATCCTCATGGTAACGCTGATGCTGCTGCGGCAGATGCTGCCCACCATGAAGGCGGTAAGCAAAAACGAGTGGCTGCCGCCGCTGCCGGTGCGCTCCATCTGCGGCTCCCGCATCACCGTGCTGGGGACCGGCGACATCGGCACCAGCTTCGCCCGCCGCGCCAAGGCCATGGGCGCCGCGTCCATCTGCGGCGTGCGCCGCACCCTGAAGCCCGCCGATCCCGCCTTTGACCGGATCGTGACCCTCTCCGACCTGAACCGCGTGCTGCCTGAGACCGATATACTGGTGATGGCGCTGCCCTCCACCGGCGAAACAACCGGCGTGCTGAGCCGCGAACGCATCGCGCTGCTGCCCCCGCAGGCCATTGTGGTCAATGTGGGCCGCGGCACCGCAGTGGATCAGGAGGCGCTGGCGGAAGCACTGAACGGCGGTCGGATCTCCGGTGCGGCGCTGGACGTGTTTGTGCCGGAGCCGCTGCCCCGTGACCATTTTCTGTGGGACACGAAAAACCTGCTGATCACGCCCCATGTGGCCGGCAACATGTCGCTGGGCTATACCCGGGACAGGGATGTGGATATGTTCTGCGAGGATCTGGAGAACTTTGCCGCCGGGCGTCCGCTGGCGCATCTGGTGGATCGCAAGCTGGGGTATTGAGTCATCCGATACCATTTGTCTTTCAAAGGCAGCCGAATTTCCCGGCTGCCTTTGTGCGTTTTATGCAAATATTGCGCTCTTTTTTAACAAATACGCAAAAACGTTCCGCTTTTGTTATAAGAAAATTTGATTGCCAGACATCGGGATTGTGAACTACCATGTGTTTTGGAGAATATGTTACATTTTTAGAGGAGAGGTTTTATAAAAAACAGCAATATTCAACAAATATTTGATGCAGGAGGAGCAAATTATGATGAATCCCAATGTGGGCCTTGGCACCAAGGCCATCCACGCCGGCAACGTGAAGGACACCCAGTACGGCGCGCTGACCACCCCTATTTTCCAGACCTCCACCTTTGTGTTTGACAGCTGCGAGCAGGGCGGCCGCCGCTTTGCCGGTCAGGAAGGTGGCTACATCTACACCCGTCTGGGCAACCCCACCGTCTCCGTGCTGGAGAGCAAGGTGGCCGCGCTGGAAGGCGGCGAGGCCTGCGTGGCTGCCGCTTCCGGTATGGGCGCCATCTCCTCCGCCCTGTGGACCATTGCCGGCGCCGGTAAGCACATCGTGGCCGACGGCACCCTGTACGGCTGCACCTTCGCGCTGCTGAACCACGGCATGAGCCGCTACGGCGTGGAAGTCAGCTTCGTGGACACCTCCGATCTGGCCGCCGTCAAGGCCGCGCTGAAGGAGAACACCTGCGCCGTATATCTGGAGACCCCCGCCAACCCCAACCTGAAGATCGCCGATATCGCCGCTGTGGCCGAGATCGCTCACAGCTTCAATCCCGCCATCAAGGTGGTATGCGATAACACCTTCGCCTCCCCCGCCCTGCAGAATCCGCTGGCGCTGGGCGCCGATGTGGTGGTCCACTCCGCCACCAAGTATCTGAACGGCCACGGCGACGTGATCGCGGGCTTCGTGGTGGGCAAGGCCGACTTTATCGGCGAGGTCCGCATGTTCGGCCTGAAGGATATGACCGGCGCGGTCATGGATCCCTTTGCCGCCTTCCTGATCCTGCGTGGTCTGAAGACGCTGGAGATCCGTATGCAGCGCCATTGCGAAAACGCCAAGGCCATTGCCGAGTTCCTCGACAAGCATCCCGCCGTGGAGAAGGTCTACTATCCCGGCCTGAAGGATCACGTCGGCCACGACATTGCCGCGCGCCAGATGAAGGACTTCGGCGGTATGCTGAGCTTCGAGGTCAAGGGCGGCCGCGCCGCCGGCACCAAGCTGGTCAACGCGCTGCACCTGATCACCGTGGCTGTCTCTCTGGGCGACGCCGAGACGCTGATCGAGCATCCCGCTTCCATGACCCACTCCACCTATACCGAGGAGGAGCTGGCCGCGTCCGGCATCCCCGGCGGCCTGATCCGCCTGTCTGCCGGTCTGGAGAATGCCGAGGATCTGATCGCCGATCTGGAGCAGGCTCTGGCACAGCTGTAACGAACATTTTCCGGCAGGGGGGAGAGCCGTATGGCTCTCCCCCTGCTCTCTGTGGATCTTTTGTCACTATCCACAAAAACACGGAGAAATATTCTATACCGCGGGAGACAGGAAATGTTTTTCTTTTCCGCGGAAAACAGGTACAATAGAAGCGTAGCGGCACACCGGTTACCGGTGCAGAAAACCGCCGCAGAAAACAAAGGAGGACGAGAGAATGCGCAGACTGTTTGCAACCCTGCTGGCTCTTGTGATGGTACTGTCTCTGGCGGTATCCCCCGCATGGGCCGACGACAATGATCTCATTTCCGATGTGGAAATGAGCGACGAGGGTATGACCCTCGATGCCCCCGCCGATGAGGGCGGAAACGATGAGGGCAGCGGAACCACCCCGGCTGCCATCAAGATCCTGTATACCAACGACGTACATACCCACATCAACAAATCCCTGAGCTACGCCAGCGTGGCCGCCATGAAGAAGGATCTGACCGATGCCGGAAACGCCGTGCTGCTGGTAGACGCCGGCGACCATATTCAGGGTACCGCCTTCGGCGGCATGGACAAGGGCAAGACCATCCTGCAGCTGATGATAGACGCAGGCTACAATGTTGCCACGCTGGGCAACCACGAGTTTGACTACGGCATGGAGCGTGCGCTGGCCGTGGTCGATTCTGCGGATAAAGCAGGTCTCCCCTATGTCTCCTGCAACTTCTATCACGAAAAGGACGGCGTTGCCGGCGGCCCCGTACTGCCTGCCTTCCGCACTGTTGATGCGGCCGGCAAGCAGATCGCTTTCATAGGTATCACCACCCCCGAATCCTTCACCAAGTCCACCCCCAAGTACTTCCAGGATAACAATGGCAATTATATCTACGGCATTGCCGGCGGTACCGACGGTGCGGCGCTGTACGCCGCCGTGCAGCAGGCCATTGACAACGCCAAGGCCGCCAAAGCGGATTATGTGATCGCGCTGGGCCATCTTGGCGTGGATCCCTCCTCCGCCCCTTGGAGATCCACGGACGTCATCGCCAACACCACTGGTCTGGATGCCTTTATTGACGGCCACTCTCACAGCACTGTGGAGATGCAGGAGGTCAAGGACAAAGCCGGCAACACCGTGATCTTGACCCAGACCGGTTCCTATTTCGGCGCCGTGGGTGAAATGACCATCACTGCCGATGGCATCACCACCAAGCTGATCACCGAGTACGCCAACACCGACGAGGCTGTCAAGAATACGCAGGACGCATGGGTCGCCAGCGTCAACGGCCAGCTGGGTACCAAGATCGCCGAGTGCGGCTTTGAATTTACGGATAAGGACGCCGCCGGTAAGCGTGCCGTCCGCAATCAGGAGACCAATCTGGGCGACCTGAACGCCGACGCCTATTACTGGTTCATCAACCAGAACAACAACTGCGACGCCGCCATTATGAACGGCGGCGGCATCCGCGCCAACGCCCCCGCCGGTGATTGGAGCTACAGCACCTGCAAGACCATCAACACCTTCGGCAATGTGCTGTGCGCCATGAAGGTCACCGGACAGCAGATCCTTGATGCGCTGGAATGGGGCGCCAAGGATCTTGACAAGAATCTGACCAAGGAGAACGGCGGCTTCCTGCATGTGGCCGGTATGAAGTATCAGGTCGATACCACCATTGCCAGCACCGTGCAGAAGAATGACAAAAACGTCTGGATCGGCGGTCCCACCGGCGAGTACCGCGTTCACAGCGTCGAGGTATTCAACAAGGCCACCGGCAAGTATGAACCGCTGGATCTGACCAAGACCTACACGCTGGGCGGCACCAATTATACGCTGCGTGATCTGGGCGACGGCTTTGCCATGTTCGGCGGCGCCACGCTGGTGCTGGATTACATCAGTGAGGACTATCTGGCCATGGCCGAATATGTGAAGAGCTTCAAGGACACGGACGGCAACGGCTATTCCAACATCGCCACCGCCAACAGCCCCATCGCCTACGCGGGCTACGCCATGAACTATGAGAATACCTCCGGCTCCGGCCGCATCAGGATGGCTGTCAGCCCCGCTACGGAGGATGCCGTCAATGAAGTGGCCGATCTGATCAAGGCCATCGGCACTGTCACCAAGAACAGCGAAGCCGCCATCAAGGCCGCTGAGAACGCCTACAACGCCCTGACGGCCGATCAGCAGGAGCTGCTGGATCCCCAGATCCTCGCCGCGCTGACGGAGGCTCGCGCCTACTACGATGCCAACTTCGCCCACAACAATAATAACGATGACCACGCTGTCCGGCGCCAGCCCTCTGCCACCAACAGCACAAAAACAGGCGCCGGCAGCACGACCACCAAGGACGGCAAGACCGTGGAATCCGGCAAGACCTTCGATGCCGGTATCGCCGTATACGTCGGCCTGAGCCTGCTGTCCGTCACCGGCGGCGCGCTGGTCATCGGCAAGAAGAAGGAGTTCTGATCCTCCTCAACGCTATCATAAAAAAGAGAGCCTTTCGGCTCTCTTTTTTATGTTCTTATCCGCCTTCCAGTTCCCCCAGTATCTCCTGCAGGATCTCCACAAACTCCCGGCCGGAGTCGCTCAGGGGTACGGAGCGCAGCTTGATATAGCCGAGGCGCATATCATGCTGCCCTGTCAGCGGTACCGCCACCAGGCGGTCGTCGCCAAAGCCCTCCGGCAGCACGCCGCTGCCGGTTGAGACACAGTTGGTGTGGGCAATGACGCTGTAAATGGTGGCGCGGTCGGACACATACACCACCTGATTGAAGTCCGCGGCGGTACCTGCCACCACCTCCTCGGCGTAGTTCAGGTTGGTATCGCTCTGGGTAAACGCGGCGTAGGGATATTGGTGCAGCTGTTCCAGCGTTACGGAGGCTTCCCCGGACAGGGGATGCCCCCGCCGCATAAACACATGGGGACGCAGGCGCGCCAACTGGTGAAATTCCAGATTGCGTCCCGACAGGATACGACGGATGAAATGCTCGGTCATATCGGAGACAAAAATGACCCCCAGATCACTCTGCTGCTGCGCCACCTGCTCGATCACGGCAGCCATCTCCACCTCTTTGAAGCTGACCTCGATACGCGGCTCCTCCCGCAGATGCAAAAACTCCACAAAGGCCTTGGCGCAGAAGGGGTAGCGCTGGGCGGCAATGGACAGCGTGACGCGGTTCTCCGCCTTGCGCTCACTGTAATAGCGGGTGATCTTGCGGCTGCGCTCCACAATGGGGATGATCTGGTTCAGCAGCTCGCGCCCGTCCTCCGTCAGCGCCACGCCCCGGTTGGAACGGTGGAACACCGCGATGCCCAGCTCTTTCTCCACCTCGGCAATGGCGCTGGACAGCGCGGATTGGGACACAAACAGGTTCTGTGCCGCACGGTTAATGGAACCGCACCGGTCGATCTCCAGAATGTAACTCATTTGCAGCAGCGTCATGGCGCGCCCCTCCCTCACGGTTCATCGTATATATCCAGCATACACGAAACCGGAGAAAAACGCAAGAAAAATGACCACCGGAAAGGTGGTCATTTCTTCTGTAATGGTTTACGCCTGCGGATCCACGGGGGTCTCGGTCTCAGCGGGGGTCTCCGGCTGAACAGGTGTCTCGGCGGGTGCCTCTTCGGTCTTTTCCTCCACCGCTGCGCCGCACTCGGGGCAGTACTTGGAGCTGGTGACGGTGCCGCACACGGGGCAGGTCTTCAGCTGAGCGTCCTTTTCAATGGTGATTTCGATCTCGGTGTGGGACTTTTCCGCCAGCGCAGCCTCCATCTCCTCCACCTTGGCCTTGCTGGCCTCGATGGCCGCCACGACGTCCTTCACGGCGTCGGGGATCTCACCCTCATACTCGGACACGAACCACTCGCCGATGGCGCGGTAGTTCTTATCCATCTCACGCTGCTCCGACTTGATGGCCATGGTCAGCTGAGCAGTTTCCTTCACATCCTTGGCCTTGTCGGCAGCCGCGCTGGCCACGTCCTTAGCCTTGTCTGCCGCGATATTGGCGTACAGCTTTGCCTTTTCGGCAACATTCTCAAAAAATGACATAAGTAATACTCCTTTCAAGTCATGATCCACGCTTCAGTAAGGCTGATTATAGCCACCGGAGCTGTATTTTGCAAGGGTTTCAGGGCGAAATTCATGAATTGTTAATCAACTGCCGTTTTTTTCGCCTATTCCGTCATGATTTTCAGGATCACACGGTCAGTCTCCCGCATGCCCTGTGCCGCCAGAACACCCACATGGCGGATGGTATCCTCCACATCCTTCCCCATGATGCCGTGGCCGGGCTGGAAATTGTTGCCGCCCAGATACATGTTGTAGCCCAGGATCCCGCACTCCACGCCCATGGCGATCTTGCTGGCACAGCTGGCCTTGGCGCCGTCGCAGATACAGCCGGAGATCATGGCCACCGCGTTTTCCAGCGTGTGACAGATGCCGTCATAATCCGCGCCCCGCAGCCACGCGATGCCGCAGCCCGCGCCCACGCCGGCGCTGACCGCGCCGCAATAGGCACTGAGCCGTCCGATGCCGGTCTTCTGATGAATGGTGATCAGATCGCTGAGGCACACGGCCCGCAGGATCTTCTCGTCATCCGCCCCCATCAGCTTTCCGTACTTCCATACGGGGACAGAGGCGGTAATGCCCTGATTTCCGGAACCGGAGCAGATGACCACCGGCATTTCGCAGCCGTTCATGCGGGCATCGGAACCGGCGGCCGCCCATGCGCGGGCCTGTGTTTCCATATTGTCGCTGCTCATCAGCAGCGTGGAGCCGATGTTGGCGCCCCAGCTGTTCCGCAGCCCCTCCTCCGCGATGGCGGTATTGCATGCGATCTGGCGGCCGACCACGGGGCGGATAGTCTCCAGGGGTATGGTTTCGGCGAATGTGATGATGTCTTTGACATTGAGAACGCTCTTGTCCTGAAGGTTGTCCTCCGCGTTGGCGGTAAGCGGCTTGTCCAGCAGGATCTCTCCGTCCTTTTCGATGTGAATGATGTTGGTGTGGTTATTGGCCACCCGCACGGCGGCTGTGTGGCCGCCCCGTCTGCCATGGAGGAAAATATCCAGCAGGCAGGGTGTCTCGGGGCAGGTGACCTTAATGGGTGTAGCATCCAGATAGCCCTGAATGGCGGCTGCGTCATCCTCTGTGACGTTGGCAATGACCTGAAGCTCCGCGTCTGCGTCTCCGGCCACGATGCCCACCGCAATGGCGGCGTCGATGCCGCGGCGGCCGTTGGTATTGGGTACCACCACAGACTTTACGTTCTTCAAAATATTGCCGCTGACCTCGGCCAGCACTTCTTCCGGTTTTCCGCCCAGCACCTCGCGCAGCTTAGCGGCACAATACGCGACGGCGATGGGCTCTGTACACCCTGTGGCCAGCAGGAGTTCTTCCTGCAAGATAGCCGTATAGGCGGCTATCGTTTTTTCATGCAACATCATAACATTCTCCTTTGTGCTTTCTTTTTATCTATCAGGCAATTTGCCGGATATGCTTTCTTACCGCAGGTCGGGTACGTCGTCCTCCAGATCCACCCAGTCCTGCACATCCACCACGGAATAGTCCGTCTCCGTGCTGCGGATCACCACCTTGGACAATCCCGCGTTGATCACAAGGCGGCGGCACATGGCACAGGAGGTGGCATCATGGAGCAGCTCGCCGGTCTGCGCGTTGCGCCCCACCAGATACAGCGTACCGCCCACCATGTCCCGCCGGGCGGCGGAGATGATGGCGTTGGCCTCGGCGTGGACGCTGCGGCACAGCTCATACCGCTCGCCCCGGGGAACCTGCATGGCCTCGCGGGTACACAGCCCCATATCCACGCAGTTGCGGCGGCCCCGGGGCGCGCCGTTATACCCTGTAGAGATGATCTCATCATTCTTCACAATGATGGCACCAAACACGCGGCGCAGGCAGGTGGCGCGTTCCAGCACCGTCTGGGCAATATTCAGGTAATAGTTCTCTTTGCTGATCCGTTCCATTGGCGGTTTCTCCTTATGATATTTTTCTTTTCCTTATCTGATTATAGCCTGTTTTTCCGTCGTCTTCAACAAAGAGAAGTGGCACGTTTTCCACAAAATTTTGGCACTTTTTTTGAGGAAAACGTAAAAAAGCCTCCCACACGGGAGGCTTTTTTACGTTTACGCCTTATTCAGCTTATATAAATTCTTATCCGCCGCAAAGTTGGTCAGCTCGTACAGCACCAGCAGGTCGTCCGCCTGCTCCGCCAACGGCTGCACACGCTCTCGGTAATACCGCAGATCCAGCACGGTGATGGTGTCGTAGTCCTTCACCAGAAACGGCAGGAAGCTGTTGGCAAAGCTGTCCTTCACCACCAGCAGGGACTTGCCGGTATCGGCGCCTGTGTCGATGACCACCTTGGCGTAGTTACCGCCCATAAAGATCTTATAGTGATCCTTTTCCTCCAACGCCGCCATGCTGTAAAGGCTGTCAAAGGCCTTGCCGTCGCAGTCCATGGCTCGGATGGCGGCGTCAGGTGCGATGTCCACGGTGTCGTAGGGGCTGTCCGGCAACAGCACCTTGGAGAACAGCGTTCCCCGGAAGGTGGTGCTGACTGTCTCCAGCTTCCACGTCCTCTGTGTATGGCCGGTGGCGGCGCACCATGCGTTGTAGGCGGTCAACGC
This sequence comes from uncultured Oscillospiraceae bacterium, assembly GCA_934569425.1. Classification (GTDB taxonomy): domain Bacteria; phylum Bacillota; class Clostridia; order Oscillospirales; family Oscillospiraceae; genus Vescimonas. The sequence continues at coordinate 9,848 of CAKTKM010000011.1, read as the reverse complement.
ACCCTGCGTCGTCCAGTGATGGTCGGTGCGGTAGTACATGTTCGCCGCGTCACCAGCCAGCGTGGTCTCCAGCGGGATGCACCTTCCGCCCAGTGTATCTTCCAGTGCGGCAAGGCATCCTGCCGCGTCAAAGAGCGGCGCGTTGGCGGGCAGGTCATCCCGCAGCAGATAGGCCGGCGTCGGCACCATCATCACGCGGCAATCCTTATCCGGATTGGCATCAAAAAAGCGCTTCACCTGCTCCAGATTCTTCTGGTACTGCTCGTCGTCAAAGCTGTCGGGCGTCACCTTGGCAAAGTAACGGCCGTCCCGCCCCAACCAGGTATCGTTGATCTCCAGACGCAGCGCAGCCCGCTGTACCAGTGACGCCGCCTCCATCCATGTGTCCCGCAGGACGATCTGGTCGGCGGTATAGTCCTCCGCCTTTTTGGTAAAAGTCCCGTCCATCAGATTCGACCACGTCAGCTCCGGTACCTGCTGCAAATACCGGTTCTCGTTGGGGGAGAATTCCCGGTCCGGCAGCAGCAGCGACCCCAGCGACAGTGCCGCAAGGAGACCGAAAATAGCTGCCAGCGGTGCCAGCTCACGGCGCTTGTGTCCATCTCTCATCAAACGCGCACCGCCCTTCTTTGGTTCACTCATGGTATCCTCTCCTTAGAAACGGAAATACAAAAACGGATTGTAGCTGTCGCCCACCAGAAAGGCCACCGACAGCAGCAGCAGTACCGTCACACCCAGCGTCCGCAGCGCAACAGCGCCGGTATCAGACAGGCGGTTCTCCACCCTGTTCCACAGCCGCAAAGGTCCGGTAGTGCTGCCGACCACCGCCGCCAGAAGCAGCACCGCGTTGGAGCGCAGCAGATAGAGCGTGGTGCCGTCGGCAAAGGGCGCGGTAAACATGGCGGAGACATACTGTCCCAGCTGGCTGAAATCGGTGATGGCAAACAGCACCCAGCCCATCACGAAAGCGAAAATGGTGTAGACATGTCCCACCCACTTGGGCGCCCTGTCCAGCCACCGCAGCAAAAACAGCTTTTCCGCGATCAGCAGCACTGCGTAGTAAAGCCCCCACAGCACGAAGTTCCAGCTGGCGCCGTGCCACAGGCCGGTCAGGAACCAGACGATCGCCAGATTCAGGATCTGCCGCGCCTTGCCGTGACGGTTGCCGCCCAGCGGGATATACACATATTCGCGGAACCAGGTGCTCAGGCTGATATGCCACCGCCGCCAGAACTCCGTGACGGTGCGGGACTCATAGGGGTGTTCAAAGTTCTCCAGAAAATGAAAACCAAACAGGTGACCAAGACCGATAGCCATATCGGAGTATCCGGAAAAGTCAAAATAGATCTGGAACGTAAAGGCAGCGGCGCCCAGCCACGCCGTCATGGCGGTGGGCTCCGACAGGGCGCTGATCTGCTCCCACAAAGCACCCACCTGATTGGCGATCAGCACCTTCTTGGCAAGCCCCACCACAAAACGCTGCATGCCGCGGCTGGCCTCGAAGACACTCTCTCGCCGGTACATCAGCTCCTGCTCCACCGTCTTGTACTGAACGATCGGTCCGGCGATCAGCTGGGGGAACAGCGTCACATAGGCGCCCACGTTCAGAATATTGCGCTGGGGCTTGACAATGCCCCGGTACACGTCGATGGTGTAGGACATGGTCTGGAAGGTATAGAAGCTGATGCCGATAGGCAGGGACAGCCCCAGCGCCGGAATTCCTGCGGACAGTAGGCTGTTGATATTGTCAATGGCAAAATCCGTATACTTGAAAAAGCCCAGGATCCCCAGATTGCCCACAATATCCACGATCAGCACCGTCTTGGCGGCTCTGTGCCTTCCGGCATTCTGGAAAAAACCGATTAGCCGCGCGTTGGTGTAGTCAAATAATGTGGAGAACAGCATGATCACCACATATTTGGGTTCGCCCCAGCCATAGAACACGAGGCTGACGATCAGCAGCAGGGCGTTGCGCGCCTTGCGGGGACACAGGAAGTAAAGCCCCGCCACCACAGGCAGAAAAATCAATAGAAACACGGTGCTGCTGAAAACCATAGGTCGTTCTCCTTTGGATTTACGGTTTGTTTACGGCATTCCTGCCGGAAAGTGGGACAGGGCGCTGCCCTGTCCCACAGAGGGTGATGCATTGTGCGGTACCAGAAGGCCTGCGTTTCCGCTTCTGCGCCGGCGGCCTCACACGATGTTGTGCAGATACCCCACCAGTGCCGTGGAGCGGATGGCCGACAGGTTGTTGACAAACAGAACGTCCTGCACGCCGTTGTCCGTCACAAACTGGCTGAGGCTGCCGCTCCAGTAGCGGTAGTCGATGACATAAATGGTCTGGTAGTGATCCGTCAGAAACGGTACAAAGGCGTTGCCGAAGGACTCCTTCACCACCACGCACCTGGAACCGTCGGTCACATCCGGATTATTGATGACGGAATAGGAATTGTCACCAGTGATAAAGGTACCGTATTTGAAGCTTGCGGGGGCGTCGGACTCGTCATAGATGATCTTGCCCCGCAGGGTCTGGCCGTTTTTATCGGTGTAATCCAGCGTTGCTTCCGTGCTGAGGGGATGATAAGCCACCACCTTGTCGGGATTGGCCTTCATCGCGGCATTCTCATTGGAATCCCGGTAGAACGTGCCGAGGAAGCCGTCATAGGTGTCGGTGGTATAGCCCTCCAGCGGCTTGGGGGCAATGCCCTTGGCCTTGCAGAACTGCTCATAGGCATAGTAGGCGCCTGTGGCCGTCCAGTGGTGATCCGTGCGGAAATAGATATACTCCGTCCGGTGCGCCAGCAGAGCGTCATACAGTGCCACTGACTTCACATTGCCGTTCATATAGCCGATGATCTTCTGCTCGGCCTCCTTCTGGTCGGCAAAGATGTCTTTGCCATACAGCTCGTCCGGCAGGCTGACGCCGGAGCTGAGAGGCACCGGCAGCATATACACATCGGCCTTTCCCGCCAGCGCGTCCGCCACGGCGTTCACGTTGTCGGCGTACTTCTTGGCGGTGCTGTCCACATAGGTATACATCTCATATCCGGTGTCACCCACCCGGTATACCGCGTCATACTGCTGCTGATCGCCCTTCAGCTCGATTTTCTGATATGTGTTGGTGGATGGATCCGGCGTATCGGAATCCTCACCGGCGTTGGGATCTTCCCCATTGCCGCCGTTGGGGTCAGTGGTCTCTCCGGATGTAGGGGGCGTATCAGGCTGGTCGTTGGCCGGTGTCTTATGCTTGCCCAGATTGATCACGATCAATACCACGGCGGCAACAGCCACAGCCAGCGCGATCAGTGCCATCAGGGGCGATACGCCTCTGCGGCGGCGGCCTCTGTAGCGGCTCATTTCAGATAGCCCTCCACGACAGCGGCAGCGGCATCGGTATCATTGCTGACGCACAGCACCACCACAGAGCCGGTCTGGCGCAGCAGCGCGCCGTCGATACGGGCCACGGCCTCCGGCTGATAGAGATTGGCCTCCCGCTTCAGGTCGTTCAGATAGGTCTGCACATTGGCGTACAGCGTCTTGGCGTCAGACTCGCTGGCGCACTGACCCACCACGATCATGTCGGGAGCGTTGCCATCAGCCATATAGCCGGCCAGCTGCGTACCCTCCGGCGGATCCAGCTTGTAGTTCAGATCCTCCACCGCGTCCGCGATCATGGTCGCGCTGTAGGTCACATTATCTTTCAAGTCGTCGGCCAGCTTCTGCACATCCACGGTCTTGGCCTCTCCTCCGCCGCAGGCGGTCAGCGCCAGCAGCATCATGGCCGCCAGCAGGGCGGCAAGCAGCTTTTTCATCCAATATCCCTTCCTTTTTCACGGCCCTTGCGGGCGTTTCTGCTTTGTTTTCTCTGCCGCCCGGTGAACGGGCGGTTTCGACAATATCATAACATACTTACAGACGGATTTGAAGTGCTATTTGTTCCTGCGGGAAAAATTTTTACAATTGCTTCGCAAGGTATAGTATGTGCCGTTCCGGCAGTGCGCTATACCTGTCATTTTTTCTGTTTTTCCATCGCCCGGCGCAGCGACGCAAAGGCCAGCGGCCACACCGCCGCGGCAAACAGCACAACCACGGCATAGCGCACAGCGCCGCCCATGCCCGCGCCCAGCAGCGCAGCCAGCGGTGCCTTCAGCGCTGCCCGAATGCCCAAAAGCAGCGCCAGCCCGCCCACCAGCTTGACCGCCTGCACATACCATGCGCCCTCGGTCTTAAAGTGGATATACTTCACATCCAGCCACCAACCCAGCAGCATCCCAGCCGTGGCGCCCAGCAGCTTCCACGCGTTCTCCACGCCGCTGGCAAGGTTTGCCGCGTCCACATCGGCGGGAAACGGATACAGCGACACAAACAGCAGGTATCCTGCCGCCAGCGCCAGCATGACCGCCAGCGTAACGGCCATGACCCGCGGCTCCTCTTCGCTGCGTTCCATCGGCGGGTACAGCGCCAGCACCAGCACCACTGCCGTCACCGCCGCCACGCCCACGTCCAGCGGCGTGTGGACGCCCAGATACATACGGGAAACCGGTACCAGCACCGCGGCAGCGATAGCGGCACATCGCACCCGACGGTGTTTCGTAAACCGGGCAATACCGCCGAAGGTGCCGACGGCATTCTGGGTATGTCCGCTGGGAAAGGAATATCCCGTGGCCTGTGCGCGTGCGCTCTCCACAATGGTGAAATCGCTGTCCAGCACCCAAGGCCGCGGAACACGGAACAGCAGCTTCAAAAACTGGTTCAGCACTGTCCCCGCGAAGCCCACGGCCAGCAGATAGTAGCCGCGGCGCTTGCTGACACACCAGAACACAAAAAGCGCCGCCACCATAAACACCGTTTCCTCCCCCAGATGGGTCACGGTAGACATCACCGCGTCCAGCCACGGAGTTCGGATAGACTCCAATGCGTATAAAACCTGCATCGTATTACCTCCTGTATTCTCCTTTCATCTTATCACAGCTGCTGCACCAGCAGAAGCATGCCGGAAATCCCTACAAACAGATACACCACCGTCCGCATCCGGTCGGCATTCAGCTTTTCGCTCAGCCTGCCGCCCGCCACGGCTCCCAGCAGGATACACACGGTTCCGACGGCGGCATAGGGCAGGATCCCCGGCCGCAGCAGGCCGCTTTGCAGCCGCCCCACGATACCCGTCACGCCGGTAACGGTAAAGAGCAGCTGCATACAGGCCAGATACTCTGTGTGATCACTGGCCGCCGCCACAAAATACAGCGCCATCGGTGGGCCGCCGATGGCAAACAGCCCCGCGCTGACACCGCACAGCGCGCCGCAGGCCACGCCAGCCGCTGGCTTGGGCGCAAACCTCACACGCCGCGCCACCATCAGGAAATACCCCGATAATACCATCAAGAACACGCCGAAGACCATTACCAGTATATGCAGATCCAGCCCGCCCACAAAGGGCAGCGTCAGCAGATTGGCTGCGCCAAAGGCGGCGGTTGGCGGCAGCACCAGCCGCCAGCGAATGTGCTTCCGGAACCGCCAGCACAGCACCATGCAAAACAGCTGGTTGATGACGATGGCCAGCGCAGGCGCGTCGATCATGTCAAAATAAAACGGCAGCACCATCATCAGAAACACCACCGAGCCGAAGCCCGTTACCGTCTGAATGATCCCCGCCGCCAGACTGGCGGCGGCCACCACGATCCAAACCATCCGCCGCCCCCCTTTTTTGTGTCAAAGTGGAATCAGTATACCATAGCCTCCGGCAATTGCAAAGCATCTTTGTCTGTTTTCTTGTCACATTTTTTACACTTTTCGGGAGAAAAGCGCCGGAATGTTACACAAATCGTTTTCTTTTTGCAAGATATATATTTTTTCCCCACCTTTATCAAAAAATGACAGGTTTCGACAGGTCTGCCGTGCTACAATCATCCTACCAAATGGGTAAACGATTACATTTTGCCGCTTTTGCGGAGTAAGGAGTCGCTCATGAAACATTTCAATCGTACCCTGTCCCTGATCCGAATCGCGTTTCACCGTCACCAGATCCACCGATACCGTCTGCAGGGGCGAAAGTTGATGTGCGCCTCCGGCCAACTGGTATCTCCCCGGCTGATGGAGCTGACGCGGCGCGTCGATCATCACGGGTGTCTTCTGCACCGGTTGGAGCGCGAATATACCCGCTCTGCCCCTGTTGCCTGAAATCCTTTGTCACCGCAGCAGCTTCACGCCGCAATATGCCCGGCGACTTTTCTGAAACCTTTCCATGAAAAAACCGTCCCGATGGGACGGTTTTTTCATGGATCAGTTTTTCTTTTTGCCCAGATACGCTTCCTTGATAGACTCGTCGGCCAGCAGCTCGGCGCCGGTTCCGGACTTGGTGATGTTACCGGTCTCCAGCACATAGGCGTAGTCCGCGATCTTCAGCGCCATGTTGGCGTTCTGCTCGATCAGCAGCACGGTAACGCCCTGCTGGTTCACAGTGCGGATGATGTCAAAGATCCCCTGCACCACCAGCGGTGCCAGACCCAGGGACGGTTCATCCAGCATCAGCAGCTTCGGGCGGCTCATCAGTGCGCGTCCCACGGCCAGCATCTGCTGCTCGCCGCCGGACAGGGTACCGGCCAGCTGCCAATGGCGCTCCTCCAAACGGGGGAACAGCTCATACACCCACTTGATGTCCTGCTCGATACCGGCCTTGTCCTTGCGCAGATACGCGCCGGCCTTCAGATTCTCCAGCACCGTCAGGTTGGCAAACACGCGCCGACCCTCCGGGGACTGGGCAATGCCCGCCTCCAGGATCTTGTTGATGGGCTTCCCCAGCAGCTCCTGACCGTCATAGGTGATGGAGCCGCTGTCGGCCTTCACAAGACCCGAAATGGTACGCAGGGTGGTGGACTTACCGGCGCCGTTTGCGCCGATCAGAGTGACGATCTTACCGTCAGGCACTTCCATGCTGACACCCCGCAGCGCCTTGATGCCGCCGTAGGAAACATGTAAGTTCTCAATCTTCAGCATCGTCTGCCACCCCCAAGTATGCGTCGATGACGCGTTCATTGTTTTGGATCTCGTCAGGCGTACCCTGCGCGATCAGCTTGCCGAAGTCCAGCACATAGATCCGGTCGGCAATGCCCATCACCAGATCCATATGGTGCTCGATCAGCAGGATCGTCTTGTGGAAGTTGGTGCGGATCTCGCGGATGAACTGCGCCAACTCCAGCGTCTCCTGCGGGTTCATACCGGCGGCAGGCTCATCCAGCAGCAGCAGCTGCGGCTCGGTGGCCAGCGCACGGGCGATCTCCAGACGGCGCTGCTTGCCGTAGGGCAGGCTGGTGGCCAGCTCGTCCTTCACATCCTCCAGCCCCACGATCTTCAGCAGCTCCAGCACCTCCTGACGCTGTCTGGCCTCCTCCTTGCCGTTCAGATGGAAGGCGGCGGTGAACAGGTTGCTGGTACGGCGCATATGCTTGGCGATCAGCACGTTGTTGAACACCGTCTGGGTCTTCCACAGGCGGATGTTCTGGAAAGTACGCGCCATGCCGCGGGCGGTGATCTTATCGGGCGTGGGAGCCAGAACATGATCAGAGAAAGCGTATTCGTCCCGCTCCTTCTGCGCCTGTTTCCATGCCTTCAGCGCGTCGCCCTCCAGAGGCTCCTCCGGGGCAAACTGGGCGGCATACATGGTGGGATGCTCGCCCTTATAGGTCTTCTTCATCTTGCCGGTGGGGTGGTTGCGGACGATGCACTCGCCGTTGAAGCTCACCCGGCCGTTGGTGGGCGCATACACACCTGTGATGACGTTGAAGGCGGTGGTCTTACCGGCGCCGTTGGGGCCGATCAACGCCACGATCTCGCCTTCGTTGACATCCAGATTCAGGTTATCGACGGCCACCACGCCGCCGAACTGCATGGTGGCGTTTTCCACGCTCAGCACGTTTTTCACTTCGCTCATTTGGACGCCACCTCCTTTGCGGGCTTATCCTTTTTCTTGAAGATCTTCCCGAAGAAGTTGATGATGGCATCCCACGAGAACTCGCGGTCGCCCATAATGCCCTTGCGGAAGAACAGCACCACGATCATGATGATAACAGAGAACACCAGCATACGGAAGCCGCCCCGCATGAAGGGGATGTTGACGCCGATATAGGGCATGGGGTCGTCCAGGAAACGCAGCCACCACTCGGAGCAGGCGATATACAGGAAGGAGCCGAGAATGGAGCCGGTGATGGAGCCGATACCGCCGATGACCACGATCAGCAGGATCTCATAGGTCATGGTGGAGGTAAAGGTGTTGGCCTGGACGCTGGACTGGAACATAGCCAGCAGCGCGCCGCCCACACCGGCAAAGAAGGAGCTGATCAGGAAGGCCTGCATCTTGTGCTTGGCCAGATTGATGCCCATGGCCTCGGCGGCGATCTCATCGTCGCGGATGGCCTTGAAGGCGCGGCCATAAGTAGAGTTGATGATCAGCACGATGATGGCAATGCAGATGCCGGAAATGATAAAGGGAAACAGTACGCTGTCGAAGTTGGCGAACTGGCGCAGCAGGTTGGAGGCGTTGGTCAGGGGGCCTACCTGCTTCCATTGAATGATGGCGCGCATGATCTCGGCAAAGCCCAGCGTGGCGATGGCCAGATAGTCACTTTTCAGCTTCAGGACCGGCAGGCCGATGAGCCACGCGAAGATCATCGGCACCACGCCGGCAAGGATCAGACCCACCACCATGGGCAGGCAGAACTGGATGATACCGCCGTCAAAGTACTGGTACACGGACGCACGGGACTCTACAGGGATGGTCAGAATAGCGTAGGTATACGCGCCGATCATCATAAAGCCCGCCTGTCCCAGCGAGAACAGTCCGGTAAAGCCGTTCAGCAGGTTCAGGGAAACCGCCACCAGCGAATAGATCGCGCCCTTTTTCAGCACCGACGCCAGCATGGAATAGTGCTGGAATTTGTCCACATACAGCAGAAACACCAGGCAGACGGCGGCGAGGATCAAAGACAGCAACAGATTTCTTTTCTTATTGTTCTTCATATCTCACACCTTCTCCGTCAGTTTTTCGCCGAACAGGCCGTTGGGCTTGCACAGCAGGATGATGATCAGCAGCGCAAAGGTGAAGGCGTTACTGAATACGGCAATGGTCTCGTTGGCCTTGATAAAGGACTCGCAGATACCGATGATGAACGCGCCGATCACCGCGCCGGGAATAGAGCCGATACCGCCGAACACCGCCGCCACGAAGGCCTTCAGGCCAGGCATGGCACCGATCATGGGGCTGACCTGTCCATAGTTGGCGAAATACAGGATCGAAGCCACACCGGCCAGGAACGAGCCGATGGCAAACGTCATGGAAATGACGGAATTGATCTTAATGCCCATCAGCTGAGACGTCTCGAAATCCCGGGACACGGCGCGCATGGCCATACCGATCTTGGTTTTCTGGATCAGCACCACCAGAACCGCCACCAGCACGATGGTCAGGATGGGGGTGATGATGGTAATACGCTTGACGCTCAGGCTGCCGAGCTGCATCACCTTGGTCAGGAAGGGGATGTCGGGATAGGCGCGGGCGATACCGCCGGTGATATAGGTGGCCAGATTCTGCAGCAGATAGCTGACGCCGATGGCGGAGATCATGACCGACATACGGGGCGCGGTACGCAGAGGGCTGTAGGCCGCCTTTTCAATGACCACGCCCAGGATCGTCGTCAGGATCAGCACCAGCGGAATGGACACCGCCAGCGGCATGGAGGCGGACATATACACCATAAAGAAGCCCGCCATCATAAAAATATCGCCATGGGCGAAGTTGATAAGACGCAGTATGCCATACACCATGGTATAACCGATGGCGATCAGCGCATACAGAC